>JBAXES010000898.1:0-1741 GCA_037140315.1 Chloroflexales bacterium | reverse complement strand
CTCGATCTGCAATGCCAACAAGCTTTTTGGAAGCTTTTCAGTAGTAACCTTCACCCCTGATCTCCCCATCTCTATACAAAACTGCTTGGGCGCTGCTCGCAGCCCGGCCTGATATACGAGAGCGAGTGCCTGAAACAATTCAGAGGACACGCGGTAAAACCATACGCCCGCCGGGCATACTGCGCGACATTATAGCACGTCTACCCCGCGCTGCAAAGCCACAGGCGCGCGCCAGAGCCTCTCCCGGTGAGGGTACCCCCACCGGGAGGTGACGTTGCTCGATACTGCTGGCACATGTCACCCCGAACGCAGCGAGGGGTCTTCCCAATGCGGAGGAGGGAAGACTCCTCGCTGCGCCCGGAATGACAGGGCACGGTTGGCCGGTGTTTGCCAGCAGTATCGTTGTAACAGCCCTGGCACAAGGAAGGTGACGTAGCCCGCCGCCGGATGGTATAATAATGATAGGCGTAACGTTGCGCAGCGTCGCCGCTGCGCCGGCAGGATTGGGGGTATATCCCGGTGGGACTGGATCAACACGGTCGCTGGGCGGTCCCGGCGGCCATCGCCGCCCTAGTGATCGCCGCAGATCAGGCGAGCAAAGCCTGGATCACACAAAACCTTGGCCCCGAGACGATGACGCGCTTCATCCCGATCATGGGCGATGCGGCGCGCATTGCCTACTCGCACAACACTGGGGTCGCCTTCAGCCTGCTGGAGGGCATGCCGCAGCTGCTGACCTTCGCTGGGCTGGCGATCATCGCGGGCGCGATCTACTTCTACGCCACGCAGCTGCCGAACCGGCACCTGGGCGTCCAGGTGATCCTCGGCCTGATCATGGGCGGCGCCTTCGGCAACCTGATTGACCGGGTGCGGATGGGCTATGTGGTCGATTTCATCCAGGTGGGCTGGTTCCCCGTATTTAACCTGGCCGACAGCGCGATCACGGTTGGCGCGGCCCTGCTGATGCTACAGTTTCTGCTCGATGAGATCGCGCATCGCCGGCACGGTCGGCATATGCTCTCGCAGTGAGACGCCAGATGCCATCCCGATCCCGCCTGATCCCTATGCGCTGGGCTCGCCCCGCCGCCCTGGGCCTGCTGGTGCTTATGAGCGACCAGCTGAGCAAAGCCTGGGTGGTGTCTCGGCTTGGCCCCGAGCCCTTCCTAGAGGTGATCTCCCTCGGCCCGCCCTGGCTGAACCTGGTCTACTCGCAGAATGCCGGGGTGGCCTTTGGGCTCTTCCAAAGTGTGTCCCAGGTCTTCACAATCACGTCGATCCTGATCACTGCGGGTGCCGTCTACACCTATGCCTTCCACCTGCCGAACCGCGTCACCTGGGTGCAGGTGGCGATGGGTCTGATCCTCGGCGGGGCGCTGGGCAATATTGTCGACCGGCTGCGGCTCGGGTCGGTGGTTGACTTTATTAGCGTGGGCTGGTGGCCGGTATTCAATCTGGCCGACAGCGCGATCAGCGTCGGGGTGACGGCCATGGCCGCCTACCTGATCTTTATCGGCGACGATCTGCCGGCAACGCCACACCCCGCCCCCCGCGACGATGGGCTGCTCAGCGACCTGCTGAGCCGGGATCTGGAGTAGCGGGGCGTGCCAGATGCGACACACTACAGCCTGACGGTGGAGGCCGAGGCCACAGGCGAGCGGCTCGACCGCTACGTGGCGCGGGCGCTGCCGACGCTCTCGCGATCCTACGCGCAGCAGCTGATCGCCGCCGCGCAGATCACGGT
>JBAXES010000897.1:0-1751 GCA_037140315.1 Chloroflexales bacterium | reverse complement strand
CGCAGGGCAGCGCGATCATCTCCACCGAGCAGCTCCTGGCCCACCTGGCCCTCGCCACCGACCTGCGCCCCGCGCGGATCATCCTCGTCGGCGAGGACGCCGTCTACACCGCCGACCCGCGCGCCGAGCCGCACGCCGAGCGCATCCCGCTGATCACGGCGGCCAACCTCGACGCGGTGCTCCACGGCGCCGGCGGCTCCCACGGGGCAGATGTGACCGGCGGCATGCGCAGCAAGCTCGACCTGATGTGGCGCCTCGTCTCGACCGTCCCCGGCCTGGAGGTGCGCCTGATCGGCACGCGCCCCGGCCTGCTCGCCGACGCGCTGGGCGCGGGGCAGCTCGACGCCGGGACGATCATACGCTCCAGTTAGAGCGTAGGGTGTGGGTGGCTTCGCCGCCCATAGTTTATGTATAGTTGGGTGTGGGCGGCTTCGCCGCCCACACCCAACTATACATGGGGTCTGGGGCAAAGCCCCAGAGAACTCATGCATGCCGACGAGTTCATCCAGCGCAAGCGCGGCTCGTGGGAGCGGCTGGGCACGCTGCTCGACCGGGCCGGGGCCAGCCTGGCCGCGCTCTCGGCCGAGGAGATCCAGGAGCTGGGCCGGCTCTACCGCCAGGCCAGCTCCGACCTGGCCCTGGCCCGACGCGACTTCCCGCACCACCGGGTCTGCGGCTACCTCAACGGCCTGGTCGCCCGCGGCCACGGCGCGATCTACCGCGGCGGCAACGGGCGCGGCGGCAAGGTCGGCGCCTTCTTCCTGATCACCCTGCCGCGCACCTTCCGCGCCACCTGGGCCTTCACGCTGGCCGCCGCCCTCATGTTCCTGCTCCCGGCCATCGCCGCGTTCGCCCTCACCTACCGCGACCCGACCCTGGCCAGCGCGCTGGTGCCCGGCGCCGAGCAGGTGATCGCCGACGTGCGCTCCGGCACCGAGTGGTGGCAGCGGATCAACGCGGAGGGCCGCAGCCTCAGCTCGGCCGAGATCATGACCAACAACATCGGGGTGGCCTTCCGCGCCTTCGCCGGCGGCGTCACCTTCGGCGTCTACACGCTGGCCGTGCTGGCGAGCAACGGGCTGATGCTGGGGGTGGTGGCCGGGGCCGCCCAGCGCTTCGACTTCGCGACGAACCTGTGGGGCTTTATCGCGGCCCACGGCGTGGTCGAGCTGAGCGTGATCTTCATCGCCGGCGGCGCCGGACTCCAGCTCGGCTGGGCGCTGCTGCACCCCGGCCTGCTCAGCCGCCGGGCCGCCCTGGTGCTGGCTGCGCGCCGCGCCGTGCTCCTGCTGCTCGGCTGCGTGCCCCTGCTGGTGATCGCCGGGGTGATCGAGGCCTTCATCTCGCCCTCGGCCCTGCCGCTCGCCGTCAAGCTACTGGTCGCCCTCGGCTCGGGCCTGGCCCTCTACACCTACCTGCTCGGCGCAGGGCGGTAGGGGTGCGTCGCGACGCGCCCCTACGGTAGAAGCCGGACGGCTTCTACCGTGACCGTCCCGCCATCCCCGGCGCCCACCGGGTCGAGGCGCAGCCCGCTCACCCGGCCGCCCCAGCCGGGCGCGCCGCGCAGGTCGAGGCGGTAGGTGTGCATCGCCGGGCCGGGCTGGAGCCTGAAGCGTAGCGAGCGCCCCTCGCCGGCCTGCCCGCCCGCAGCGAGGAAGAAGATCTGGGCGTCGCGGGCCGCCGTGGAGGCCGCCAGCCGCAGCTCGATCGCGCCGTAGCGCGCGGCGTCGATCTCCAGGGGCGGGCTGGTC
>JBAXES010000896.1:0-1755 GCA_037140315.1 Chloroflexales bacterium | reverse complement strand
ACGCCGGTGGGCTCTTGCCCGCACCCTTTCACCCCTCACCGGGTCGCCCCGGCGGGTCTGCTCTCTGTTGCCGTCTTGCGTCACGCGCAGGTTGCCCCGCGCGCGCCCCCGCTTACTGTTTCGCGGGGCGGCCTTCCGGGCCAATGCGCTGCATCGGCCCGGGCGAGGAGTCGGGAAGTTCCTCTAGAGGTTCGCTCCAGCGGCGGCTCGCCACATGTGGCCCACGCCTAGTATACCAGGGAACAGCGCACAGCCGGCGGGGGGGCGTCGCCGCCAAGCCCCAGACCCCCGCCGCAGGCGGCTCAGCCCCTGCGCAGCACGGCGCCCAGGCGGGCCGTGCCCTCGACGATCTGCTCTGGCGGGAGCAGGCTGAACGAGAGCCGCAGGTAGTTCTGGCCGCCGCCCTCGGCGAAGAAGCGCGCGCCGGGCAGGTAGCTCACCCCGGCGGCCTCGGCGGCGGGGAGGATGGCCGTGCTATCCATGCCCGCGGGCAGGCGCACCCACACGAAGAACCCGCCCAGGGCCGAGTTCCAGGTGCAGCCCGACGGCAGGTGGCGGGCGAGGGCGGAGAGCAGGGTGTTGCGGCGGTCGCGCAGGGAGTCGCGCAGCCGCTGGACGTGGGCGTCGAGCATGCCGAGCTCAATAAAGGCCGCGACGACATGGGCGGTGAAGTGGTTGACCCCGCCGCCGCTGTCGAACACGCCGCAGCCGGCGCAGCGCCGCACGAGGTCGGGCGCGGCCAGCATCCAGCCCAGGCGCAGCCCGGGGGCCAGCACCTTGGCGTATGATCCGAGGCGCACGATCGGGCCGGCAGGCCCCAGGTTGAAGATCGGCGGTGGGGGCGGCGCGTCGTACCACAGCTCGCCGTAGGCGTCGTCCTCGATCACCATCAGGCCCTCGTGCCGCGCCAGGGCCGCCAGGGCGTAGCGCCGGTCGGCGGCGAGGGTTGCGCCGGTGGGGTTGCCGAAGGAGGCCACAGTGTAGAGGAACGCCACCCGCTCGCCGCCGCCCTGCAGCATATGCAGCATAGCCTCGGCGGCGTCCACGTGGATGCCCTGCGAGTCGCCCGGCACGGCCACGACCCGCAGGCCGCGGTCGCGGAAGATGCGCATAGCGAGGTGGTAGGTGGGGGCCTCGACGAGTGCCACGTCGCCGGGGCGGCTGATCTGGGCGCAGACCATGTCGAGGGCCTGCGAGATGCCGCCGGTGATCATCACCTGCTCGGGTGCCGGCGTGCTCCCCTCGAGCTGCCCGAGCCTGCGGCGCACCAGCTCGATCAGGGTGCCCGGCCCCTGGTCTGCCCCGTAGGCCAGGGCGGCGTGCCCGTCTCGGCTGAGCGCGAGGGCGGCCGCCTGGGCCAGCGACTCAGCCGGCAGCAGCGCTGGGCTGGGGTGCCCCCAGCCGAACTCGGCGACCCCTGGCCGTTGGACAAACTGGATGTCGGGCAGTATCGGCATGGCGCTCCCTCTGTGCTGGCGGCGGTGGAGACGGCTACAGTATAGCGCGTTCTGACGACCAACGGCCCGCAGCCCCCCGCGCCCGATCCTCGTGGTATGATGATGGCATGCACCTCCTGCCGCGCGCCGCCGTCGCCATCCTCATCGCCCTCGCCTTCGCGGCCTGCGGCTCCTCGCCCCCTGCGACCGCCGTGCCTGCCGCCGCGCCCGTGCCCACAGCTGCGCCGGCCCTGACACCCACTGCCGAGCACCAGTCGATGGCCCGCCCCGCGCGGCCGCCTACCCCCGTGCCCACATC
>JBAXES010000895.1:0-1757 GCA_037140315.1 Chloroflexales bacterium | reverse complement strand
GCACCGTGCGCCCGAGGGCGTCGTAGAGGGCGGCGCTGCCCGGCAGCGTGTACACCACCGCCAGCAGGCTGAAGGTCGTCAGGGCCGCCCAGCGCTCGCCGGGCGGCATTGTTGTGTGGGCCGTGGTCACGGCGAAGCTGCCGATCATCAGGCCCGCGCAGACCACGGCGGCCAGCAGGCCCTCGGGCAGGCCGAACATATCCGTCGGGTGGGGCGCGTCTCGCTCGGGGGGCATACGATCCTAAAAAACCTACATATATTTAGCTGAAATTGCCAGCAAAGCTGGCAATTTCAGCTAAATATATGATCTCTTTTGGGGGCCGAGGGACGTTACAGCACGCGGATGGGCGTCAGCAGGCCGGGGCGATCCTTGTTCGCCGCCTCGATCGCCTCTGCCGACCCGACCACGGCGATGATGCCCCGCTCGCGCACGGCGTCCACAGCGTCGGCGAAGGCCCTCAGGTCGGCCTCTGTGGCGTCGAGGATTTGCTCGCGGAGCTGCTGGCGGTAGTCGTCGGTGGCACCCAGCAGGTGTCGCCACATGGCGGTGCCGCCCTTGGCGTCGGGGAGCTGGTAGCCGTCGACATCGCTGATCGTGCCGATGATCGCCCGCTCCAGAGCCACCTTGTCGAGGGCCAGGCCGCGCAGGAAGTCGCCGGTGCGGTCGTAGATGTCCAGGGTCGCCAGCAGGTTCGGGTCGCGGTAGGAGGTGTAGACGAAGACGCCGGTGTTGCGGTTGAAGCCGCAGAAGCTGCCGTAGGCCCCGCCCTGCACGCGCACCTTCTCCCAGAGCCAGGCGGTGTTGAGCAGCTTCACCGCCACCGCCGCCGCGCCGTCCGGCTGGATCCCCAGGTCATACAGGTTGGCCCCCTTGGCCACATAGTTCACCTTGGCCGGGATGGTCAGCCCCTCGAAGGGGCCCGCCGGGGCCACGCCCCAGGTCGCCGGGGCGTAGTCGGCTACGGGCAGCTGGGCGATGAAGTCGCCCAGCTGCGGGGCCAGCGCCGCGTAGCCGGCCGCGTCCAGGGTGACGTTGGCTAGCATCCCGCTGCGGTTCACCAGGTGTCGGCGGACGGCCTCCAGGTCGGCCAGGACGCCGGGCCAGTCGCTGTCGATGCGCCTGTCCAGCTCGCGGATGAAGAAGAGGCCGCCGATCCCGCCCATCTGCTCGTCCACCCACTCGGCCGGGCTGAGGTGCGCGGCCAGGCGCTGGCGGGCGTAGCTGTGGCCGCTCGGCACCAGGCTCGACTCGCGCCCGGCCTTCGCGCGTAGCACGATCTGCTTGAAGCGCTCGCGGCTATCCAGCTTCACGGTCATCAGGATGTCGCGCATGATCGACAGCATCGCGCCGGCGTGGTCGAGGGTGGACTTGCCCGAGACCATCAGGTAGCCGACCGCCGTGCCGCCGCCGACCTTGGTCGCGGTGCTCGGCCCCGCGCCGATGCCGCCGGTGTCGCGGCCGATGCGCTGGAGCAGCTTGACGAAGTCCTCGCCCTCGGTGCCCATCTCGGTGAGCGCCCGACCGAAGAGCGGCACGTAGGGCAGCAGCTCCACCGGGAGGGCCTTCAGGTCGAAGGCCAGGCTCAGGTAGACGATCCCGTTGGTGAAGAGGTCGTGGTGCAGGACGGTGGCCCCGTGGAGGGTGTGCGCGACGGTCGGGATGTTCTTGCCCTGGCGCTCGATGTCGGTGAGGGTGAGGGTGGGGAGCTTGGCCAGCTCCTCGGGCGGGTCGGCCCGCTCCTGCCACTCCTTGAGGG
>JBAXES010000894.1:0-1761 GCA_037140315.1 Chloroflexales bacterium | reverse complement strand
GGCGGGGCGGCGTGGATACCCTGCTCGGCGAGGAACCCGGTGTGGGTGTCGCCGGCCACAAAGGCCGGGTTCTCAGCAATCGCCCGCAGCAGGGGCAGGTTCGTGGTCAGCCCGAGGATGGCGTAGTCGTCGAGGGCGCGGCGCAGCCGGTCGATTGCGGCGGCCCGGTCGGCGCCAGAGACGATCAGCTTGGCGATCATCGGGTCGTAGTACACGGTCACCTCATCGCCGCTGATCAGGCCCGAGTCCACGCGCACGCCAGGGCCGAGGGGCGGGTCGAGCAGGGCCAGCCGACCCACGGCGGGCAGGAAGCTCACCGGGTCCTCGGCGTAGAGCCGGGCCTCGATCGCGTGCCCCCGAAACGTGATGTCGCGCTGCGTGAAGGGCAGCGGCGCGCCGGCGGCCACGCCGATCTGCAGGCGCACCAGGTCCAGGCCAGTCACCAGCTCCGTTACCGGGTGCTCGACCTGCAGGCGCGTGTTCATCTCTAGGAAGTAGTAATTGCCGTCGGGGTCGAGCACAAACTCGACCGTGCCGGCGTTGACGTAGCCGGCGGCGCGGGCCACGCGCACGGCGGCCTCGCCCATGGCGGCGCGCAGCTCAGGCGTGAGCGCCGACGAGGGCGACTCCTCAAGGATCTTCTGGTGGCGGCGCTGGATGGAGCACTCGCGCTCGCCGAGGTGCAGCACATTGCCGTGGGCGTCGGCCAGGATCTGGATCTCGACGTGGCGCGGGCGGAGGATGAGCCGCTCCAGAAACACCGTCGCATCGCCGAAGGCGGCCCCGGCCTCGCGGCGCGCGCCCTCCAGGGCGGCGGCGAACTCGGCCGGGGCCGACACGGCGCGCATGCCCTTGCCGCCGCCGCCGGCGCTGGCCTTGACCAGCAGCGGGAAGCCGACCCGCGCGGCCTCGGCGGCCAGGGTGGCGTCCGACTGGTCGGCGCCGTCGTAGCCGGGGGCCACGGGCACCCCGGCGGCCACAGCGATCCGCCGGGCGCCGATCTTCCCGCCCATCGCGTCGATCGCCTCGGGCGGCGGGCCAATGAACGTCAGCCCGGCCTCGCGACACATGCGGGCGAACCCGGCGTTCTCCGAGAGGAATCCGTAGCCGGGGTGGATGGCCTGGGCGCCAAGCTCGCGGGCGGCGGCGATGATCGCTGCGCCCCGCAGGTAGCTCTGGGCGGCGGGGGCGGGGCCGACGCAGGCGGAAACATCGGCCAGGCGCACGTGGAGCGCCCCCGCGTCGGCCGCCGAGTACACCGCCGCCGGGCTGATCCCCAGCTCGCGGCAGGCGCGGATCACCCGCACGGCGATCTCCCCGCGGTTGGCGATCAGGATGCGGTTAAACATCGTGGTTATCGTTTCCATGTATGTAGGTGCGCAGCAGCGGCTTTGCCGCTGCTGCGCACCTACGGCGACCCCAATTATTTCAATTTCGGCAACACGTGTTCCCCGTACGCCCTGATCCACGCCTCCTGATTGCGGCCCACATTATGCACGTAGATCTCGTTGAATCCGAGGTCGATGAAGCCCTGCAGGTGGGCGCGGTGCGCCTCCAGGTCGGAGGAGATCAGCACCCGGCCCGCGAAGTGCTCGGCGCGCACCAGCTTGGCCATGGCCGCAAAGTCGTCGGGCGAGCGCACGTCCTGCTTGGCGAAGTTCATGCCGCCGTTCGGCCACTCGGTGAGCGCGCTCTGCAGGGCCTCCGCGTCGCTCTCGGCCCACGAGACGTGCAGCTGGAGCAGCTTCGGCAGCAGGTGCA
>JBAXES010000893.1:0-1761 GCA_037140315.1 Chloroflexales bacterium | reverse complement strand
GGTCGG
Source organism: Chloroflexales bacterium (assembly GCA_037140315.1). Taxonomy (GTDB): domain Bacteria; phylum Chloroflexota; class Chloroflexia; order Chloroflexales; family Chloroflexaceae; genus Oscillochloris. Next base: position 1,755 of record JBAXES010000893.1, on the reverse strand, counting down.
CACAGCGCAGGGCCAGGCAGGCGTGGGCGGCGGGCAGCGGGCGCAGGCTGAGGGTCAGCTCGCGGAGGCGGCCGAGGCCAAGCGCGCCGCCGGCGATGGCCCGGTGCAGGCCGAGGCCGGTGGCCCGCTTGATCGTCGGCCCGCCCAACGCAAGCGTGGCGGGGGGGGCGTGCCCCTCTCCGCGAGGATCGCTCTCTACATCGAGGGTGGCGGCGCGCAGGTAGCGCCCGATCGGCCCGTGGGCCAGGCGGCGACGCCCCCCAGCGTTGTGCGCCACCAGGTCGGCCAGCCGCAGCCCCGGCGTCAGCGGGGAGACTGGCAGCCACAGGCCGTGCTCGGCCAGGGCCATATTCAGCTGCTCGACCGTCATCTCGGCGGGGGCTGTGGCCATCAGCGCCCCCGGCTGCACGACGATTGTCTCGGGGAGGTGCGTCATCGTCTCGCCATTATACTGCCCACCGGCGAGGCCGCGGTATGCGGATCGCCGTGTCGCTGCGTTGACAGGTGCGCGGGCGGGGGCTATACTCCGCCACGATGAACGCCCCGTCTGCATCTTCTCGCCCACAGGCAGGCGCAGCTCTGGCTACGCTCCTGCTCTTTGCCTTGCTCTCCGCGCTGGCGGCGACGGTCTGGCTAGACAACGCGGCCAACCGCGGCGTTACGTACAGCGTCGGCGCGGCGCCGATCCCCTTCGCCGACGGCCCGACCGTGGGCGTCAACCTCTACAACCTCCAGTTTGAGCCCAACCCCTCTGCCGTCGACCGCAGCTTCGCCCTGGCCCGCGATCTGGGGGCGCGCTACGCGCGCATGCAGGCGCCCTGGGAGGATATCGAGATCCACGCCAGGGGCGACTTCGAGGACCGGCGTAACCTGGCGACGGTGGGCGCCGTGTCGGCCTGGGCCAAGTACGACCGGATCGTGGCCGCCGCCAACGCCGCCGGCATCGAGCTGATCCTGCGCCTGGAGCGACCGCCGGACTGGTCGCGCCAGCAGGCCCTGGCCTCGCCTGAGTTTCAGGTCGGCCTGAAGCTGGACGGCAACTCGACCGGCCCGCCCGACGACTACGCCGACTACGCGAACTTCGTGCGCGCCCTGGTGGAGCGCTACGACGGCGACGGCGTGGATGACGCGCCCGCGCACCAGCGGGTGCGCTTCTTCCAGATCTGGAATGAGCCGAACCTGCGGGGCGAGTGGAACTGGCAGGAGCCGCGCCCCGAGGACTTCGTGCGGCTGCTGCGCGTCGGTGCCGCCGCCGCGCGCGCCGCCAGCCCTCAGGCCGTCATCCTCTTCCCTGGCCTGGCACCCACCGACGGCCTCGACTCGCGCGCGCCGATGACTGAGCTAGAGTACCTCGACCGGGTCTACAAGGCCGGCGGGGCGGACTCCTTCGACATTATGGCCGCCCAGAGCTACGGCCTGGGCCAGTCGCCTGCGGAGCACCGCTATGTCTTCCTGCGTGGGCGGGGCAACTGGAGCTGGGCTCAGCCGATCGACACGCGCAGTGATGTGAGCCGGTTGGTGCTGCTGCGCGAGGTGATGGAGCGCAACGGCGACGCCGGCACGCCGGTGTGGGTGACGGAGTTTGGCTGGAACAGCGCGCCGGAGCGCATCCCGCCCGAGCGGCGGCTCACCTGGGGCCAGCCGGTATCCGAGCAGCAGAAGGGCGACTACCTCGTGGGTCAGATCGTGCGGGCGCGCCGGGAGTGGCCGTGGATGGGGACGATGAACGTGTGGATGCTGCGCTACGGCGGCTAC
>JBAXES010000892.1:0-1764 GCA_037140315.1 Chloroflexales bacterium | reverse complement strand
CATCCTGATGCAGTGCAATTGCCTGAACGGTAACGTACGCTGAAACCTTGTCTAGTGATACTTGAGGGAGATCTCACTATGCCCCAAGAGTCGCAGCCGATCCGCTTCTCAGCACAGTATAAGCTGATCACGGCGACTATCATCATCGCCCTGACGATTATGCTGTTCCAGCAGGTCGCCCACGTGCTGACGCCCTTCATCGCCGCGATCATCACGGCGTACCTGTTTAACCCGCTCGTGAGCTGGATGCAGCGACGCACCGGCCTGTCACGGGCGATCTGGATCGTGGTGCTGTATGTGTTCGCGTTCCTGCTGATCTACGGGCTGTTCACCTGGATCTGGCCGATTATTATGCAGCAGTCGCGCGACATGGCCCGCGCCGCACCGCAGCTGGTCAATGAGATCCGCAACACCTTCGAGGGCCGCGAGCAGTTCGAGTTCGGCGGCTTTGTGATCAACCTGGCCCCGGTTGAGGATCAGCTGGTTAATGTTGTGCGCGACCTGGGGACGTGGCTGAGCGGCAATGTGCCGCGGCTGGTCGTCTCGGCGCTGGAGACGGTGATCTACAGCCTCGTGTATCTGATCGTCACATTCTACCTGCTGCTGGAGGCGGGGCAGCTGAAGATCTGGGCGGCGAACCTCATCCCGGCGCGCTACCGCGCCGAGATCGGCAGCCTGGGCAACCAGATCGACGCGGTGTTCAGCGCCTACATCCGCGGGCAGCTGCTGCTGATCACGATTATGTCGGTGCTGCTCTTGATCCCGCTCTCGATCCTGCAGGTGCCCTACGCGCTGGTGATCGCGGTGTCCTCGGGCGTGCTGGAGATCCTGCCGATCATCGGGCCGTGGTCGGCGGCCGGGATCGCGATCATCGCCACGCTGTTCCAGGTCGAGCGGCCCTTTGGCCTCTCTATCCCTGGCCTGGCCGCCCTGATCGGGGTCATCTACTTCACGCTGCGCCAGATTGAGGATAACTTTATTATCCCGAATGTGATGGGGCCGCTGGTGCGCCTGCACCCGGTGGTGGTGATCTTCGCCATCCTGGCCGGCGGGGCCCTCGGCGGGGCCTTCGGCCTCTTCATCGCCATTCCGATGGCGGCGGTGGTGCGGATCCTGCTCAGCTATCTCTACCGCAAGCTCACCGACCAGCCCGAGCCACCGGAGTCGCCGCCGCAGCCTCGCGAGGAGCCGGCGACCACGAAGGCCACGAAGGTCGCACGCGTGAAGCGCGACGCCTAAAACAGCTACTAATGGGGGGTGGGTCTCAGAGAGGGCGAGGCCCTCCCTGGCCCTTCCAGGAGATAACGTTGTTACAATTTTCACATGATCCTGAGGCCGGCACGCTGTACGCCTACTTCACCGAGCTTGAGGCGGGGCAGGCGGTCTATACCCTGGAGTACCCGGCCAGCCTGCTGCTAGACGGCGCGGGCCAGGTAGTCGGCCTGCGCCTCGATCTGGACGATGAGATCACCCTCGACCAGCTTGAGCTGGCCCTCGACGATGAGTTCGGCCGGCTGGATATGGAGACCGGATTCCTCTCGATCCTCCTGCCTGGCACGGTGGCGACGCGGGCGGTGGCCCTAGAGCAGACGGCGATCCTCGACCTAGACGTGGACGAGCGGATCCTGGGGGTGGAGCTGGCCCCACCGCCCGACCTGCTGACGCCCGAGATCCTGGCACGCCTCGCGACGGCCATGGTCGCCCTGGACGACGCGCCACAGGCCGGCGAAGGGCCGGTGGTGTTTGTGCCGGAGGGGGTGGGGG
>JBAXES010000891.1:0-1765 GCA_037140315.1 Chloroflexales bacterium | reverse complement strand
GCACGAGGCGCAGGACGCCCACGCCCTGCGCGCCCGCCAGGTCTTTCGGCCGGGCGACTTCCTGCCCGAGCTGGCCAACCTCCGCGAGGTGCTCGTCGTGGAGCCGCACCACGACCCGGCCAGCCCCGGCCGCCGGTTCGTCGCGTGGGCGGCCGACCTCGCCACGCCGGGGCAGGCCATCGGCGGCGTCTGGTACGGCGCCTCGCCCATGACCGTGCTCGCCTGCCTCGTGGACGACCTCCAGCAATACCTCCTCGGCCTGCGCGCCAAGGAGCAGAGAGGCGCATCCTGATGACCCTCGCACCGCTGACCACCGGCGGCCCCGCCGCCCCTCCCACGCCCTGCCCGACCTGCGGCCACTTCCTGCCCATCCCGCGCCTGCCGCAGCTCTGCCCGGTCTGCCTCGGGCACGCCGCCCACGCCGCCTACGAGGAGGGCCAGCGCATCGCCCTGCCTCGGCTGCCTCGGGCCACGGATGAGCGCCCGGTCATCCGCCAGGTGCTGGCCACGGCGCTCCGGGGCACCCTCCCGCCCGCCGAGCTGCAGGCCGTCCTGCGCCGCTACGACGGGCCGATCCGCTTCTGTGACGCCGCCTGCCGCCGGGTCTTCCACGAGCTGGTGGGCCGCGACGAGCACGACGAGGCGCACCAGGAGGGCCGCTGCTGGTGCTGCCGCTGCGCCCTCCCCGACGAGCCGATGGAGGAGCGCTACTTCCTGGCCAGCGCCGCCGCCAGCCAGGACTACCACTACGGCACCTCCTACACCGCGCTGGTGGTGGGCACCCTCCAGGTGGTCGGGGTGGAGGCCGACGACCTTGACGAGGCCCGGCAGCGCTTCGCCAACGGCCTGCACCTGATGGACACCGCCATCTTCACCGACGTGCCCCGCGCCTACGTGGATGCGCTGGACTGGCTGCGCCGGCGGAGCTACCGCCGGCCGGAGCCGGCCGACCCGATCATCTACCTGGCGCTCACGAACGGCGTCACGGCGCAGGCCCACGCCATCGACCGCGACGGCCTGCCCGCCCTGGAGGTGCTCATCCAGGCCGCCAACCACCTCGTGCCGAGCTGGGTCATCCGCACCGGGCAGAAGCACGTCCGCGAGGTTGACCGCCTGCTGCGCGGCATGGGCGTCCCGTCCGCCACGATGATCGGGGCCAAGCTCTGGGTGGAGCTTGGCCTGCCGCTCCCCGCCACCCGAAGCTAGGAAGACCGCCCGATGACCAACCTGTTCGAGACTGAGGCCAAGGGCATCCTGAGCCCACAGAGTAAGGGGACCCTTGTGCGGGGTCCCTTTCCATTCACCCACAGCCTGAGCGCCTACACCGGCTGCCAGCTGGGGGCCACCACCTGCGGCCTGTACTGCTACGCCCCCTTCCTGGGCAACTGGACGTTCCGGCCCGCCGCGCTCCAGGGGGACGCGTGGGGCGAGGGCGTGCTGATGAAGGCGAACGCCCCGGAGCTGCTGGCCGAGTATCTGGCCAGGGCCCGGCCCAACCACCGCCAGGCGCTGCGGGTGTTCATGTCGAGCACGGTGGACCCCTACCAGCCCATCGAGCGGGAGCGCCGCCTGACCCGGCGGCTGCTGGAGGTGTTCGCCCAGTACGACGACCTCGACCTGCTGGTCATCCAGACGCGCTCGCCGCTGGCGGCCCGCGACCTGGAGCTGATCCGGCGCATCCCCTACGCCTGGCTCTCGCTCACCATCGAGACCGACGACGACGCGGCCTTCGCCCGTGATGCGCTGGCCCATCGGGCCGCGTTCG
>JBAXES010000890.1:0-1765 GCA_037140315.1 Chloroflexales bacterium | reverse complement strand
TACTTCCTCTACGCGCGGGGCGATGGGGCGGCCGGGCTGTGGCCGCGGCGGCACGTGGCGCGCTACCTGGCGTACGCCGGGCTGGCCGGAGCGCTGGCCGCCATGATCCGCCTCCCGGCGGCGCGCCCGCCCGGCCTGGCCCTGATCGCGGCCGGCGCGGCCGGCTACACCCGCGGCCCCTACCGACGCCTGTGGCCCCGCCTGGCCGGGCGCACGCCCGCCGAGCGGGCCTACGCCCTGGCCCTCGTGCCGGCCATCCGCCTGGTGGGCGACCTGGCCAAGATGGCGGGCTACCCGGTGGGGCTGTGGCGACGCCCCTACGGCGGGCGCTAGGCCGTCGCCGTCTCCGGCTTGCCCTTCGTCGCGTAGTACTCGCGGCAGTACTCCGAGAGATTCTGCAGCTTGCCGAGGCGCAGGATGCGGCTGGTCTCACGCATATCGCAGGACATCTCGTCGTAGCTGAACTCCAGCAGCTCCATGATCCCCGGGGCGGAGGGCTGGAAGGGCTGGAGGATGAAGCCGATCGTGTTTATCAGCCAGACCGGAATATGCACGACGGGGATCTTGCGGCCCCAGACCGCCGCCCAGCTCGCGACAAACTCATCGAAGGTGCTGTGCTCAGGGCCGCCGAGCTCGAAGGTGCGGTTGATCGCCTCGGGGTTGTCGATCGCGTTGACGAAGGCGCGGGCCACATCGACCATGGCCAGCATCTGGGTGCGCTTGGGGCCGAAGCCGATCACGGGGAAGAAGCCGAACTTCTCGACGATCGGCTCGCCGCGCTGGACGATCTCGTAGAACAGGCCGCAGGGCCGGAAGATGGTGTAGGGCACGCCGCTGCTCTGGATGGACTCCTCGGCCATCAGCTTGGCCCAGCAGAACTTGTAGCCCACCGGGTTTTTGGGGAAGAGCGTGCTGGTGAAGATATACTGCTTCACCCCCGCCGCCTTCGCCGCCTCTAGCAGGCTGATCGGCCCGTCGTACTCGGCCAGACGCCGCGACTCAACGCGGCGGTCGATCCCGGCGCTGGTGGCCGAGATCACCACATCGGCGCCCTGGCACCCCCGCGCCAGGCTCGCCTTGTCGCGCAGGTCGCCGCTGATCAGCTCAGCGCCCATGGCCCGCAACGGCTCGGCCTTCGCCTCCGAGCCACGCCGCACCAGCACCCGCACTGCCTTCCCCTGCGCCCGGAGCATCCGCACCAGCGTCTGCCCCAGTGTCCCCGTGCCGCCGACGATGAAGATCATACCCACTCCTTAGCATCCTTGCTGTCTAGGGCCTCGCTACCGCCGCTATTGTGCCACATGGGACACGCTTGCGCAAAACGGTAATACCGCAGAAGGCACGCTGTCGCACATGTCACGCTGAGTATCTGATGGCCGACAGCCAATGGTGCCGGGAGCAACCAGTTTTGTCACCCCGAGCGCAGCGAGGGGTCTTCCCATCCACGCGACTGGAAGATGCTTCGCTGCGCTCAGCATGACAAGCCTGATGGTTCTGAGGAGCGCAGCGAGGGGTCTTCCCACAACGGTAACGGGAAGACTCCTCGCTAGACAAGGTTTTAGGATTGACGATTTTACGTTACCGTCTCGCAAAGGCCCTCACCCCCCAGCCCCGCGCCTAGCGCCTGACGACCGGCAGCAGCACCCGGTAGACGCCGACCGTTGAGACGATGGCGCTGGCCCCGCTGTTGACGACCCCGGTCGGCAGGGCGGCGGTGACCGAGTTGCTCCAGCTGGCCGGGTTGCGCAGGGTGCCGGTCACGCTG
>JBAXES010000889.1:0-1769 GCA_037140315.1 Chloroflexales bacterium | reverse complement strand
GACATGGCGCAGTAGACATCGTTCACCTCGATGATCCGCATCTGTCGGTCAAGGACGAGGAAGCCGTCCAGCGCCGTCTGCAGGATCGTGTGCAGGCGAGACTCACTGGTGCGCAGAGCCGCCTCGGCCTGGAGCCGGACGATGACGTAGCTCACCTGGACGACGATCGCCTCCAGGGCCGCGCGGGCTGCCGGCGACACCTCCGCTGCGGTATTGCGATGCGAGCCGAGGGTGAAGCAGCCGATCACCCGGCCCTGGTAGGTGAGCGGCAGCACGGCGAGGGCGCGAATATCCTCATCCGCCTTGGCCTGGTCGCAATACATGATCCGGTCGTACTCGAGATAGCGCGGCTGCCCATCCATAACCATGCGGACGCGGTCGGACTCCGCCGCAGCGGCGCGGGTCGCCGCGACACATGTGGGCGAGAACCCGCGGGCGTAGGCGAGCTTGAGGTCGCCGGAGGCGGGGTCAATCAGATAGATGCCGCCGCAGTCCATCTGCATATGGAGTGCGACATCCAGACAGATCGGCAGCGCCTCCTCCAACAATGTGGCGGCGGCAAGGCGATAGGCCAGGTCGCGTTGCTGCACCACCCCATGTGGAGGGGCCGACACGTGCGTGGTGATGTCCATGCCCATGATGCTGCAGCGCGGGGGCATGCCCGGGGCCAGGATCGGGGCGATGGTCACGTGGATCCAGCGCATGCCCGTAGGCGACTGCCAGGAGATCGCTGCCTGGGCCGGCATGCCGGTATGCCAGGCCTGCCGGGCATGGACGAGGATGTCATCCGCGTTATCGGGGCCGATTGCCAGATCGCGCAGCGGGCGCCCCTGGAGATCCGCCGGAGTCGCGCCAAAGAGGTGGGCGAAGGCGGGGTTCAGCGTGACCAAGGTCAGGTCGTCGGTGTGGATCGCGGCGACGCCCATCAGGATCGGCGTATGGTCGTAGAGGTCCTGGAGGGTACGTTCGTGAGTCGTGGGCGGCGGAGGAGCATGCGCGCTTGGGCCGTCTGCCGCTGGCAGAGCGAATGGATCGTCGCCCGTGCGAGAATGCGAGTCCATGAACCTACCTCTCTGGAGCTGTGTGGGAGTGAAGCGAGAATGTGGGGAAAGCCGATCTTTCGTGATGCCAGACGCCCGGCCTCTTATGGGTCGGGCATCTGGGGTGACCGCGTACGTTCTGCGGCATTACGTTTTCGTCCGCTCGCCCGCCGCTCCTGTGTGGGAGCGGCGGGCGAACGCAGCGCCCCGCGCCTAGCGGATGACCATCGGCAGCAGCACCCGGTAGACGCCGATCGTCGAAGTGGTGACTCCGCCCCCGCTATTGACGACGCCGGACGGCAGGGTGGTGCCGACCGCGTTGCTCCAGCTGGCCGGGTTACTCAGGGTGCCGATCACGGTGAAGGTGACCGCGCCATCCTTGGGCAGGGCGCCCAGGGTCTCGTTCAGGTCGCCCGTGCCGCTGGCCGCGCCGCAGGCCGCGCCGCCCGTCGCGGCGCAGGTCCAGCTCCAGGTTGTGCCGGCGACGGCCGGCGGGAAGGCGTCGGTCACGACGAGGCCGGTCACGCTGTCGGGTCCGCGGTTGCCCACCGTGATCGTCAGGGTCAGGTGGTTGGCGGTCGCTGCCAGGGCAGCCTGGCCCTTAGCCTGAGCTGCCAGGCTGGTGAGCGTGTAGCTCTGGGCGACCGCAAGGTCGACCGAGGCGCTGCCGGCGGCGGCGGCGCGGGTGACGGTGACGGTGTAGGTCTTGGTGGTGGTGCCGTCCTGGGC
>JBAXES010000888.1:0-1772 GCA_037140315.1 Chloroflexales bacterium | reverse complement strand
GCCTGGTGGTCCTCGCCGGGCTCGCCTTCAGCCTCACCGACAACCTAGCCGCGCTGGTGGCCGCCGCGATCATCGGCACGGTCAGCCCGGGCGGCGGGGAGGTCGGCCCATCCGGCGCGATCGAGCAGGCCGCGCTGCCGCAGACGGCGCCCGACCGCGACCGGACGGCGGTCTTCGCCTGGTACAACCTGGTCGGCTCGCTGGCAACTGCGGTTGGCGCGCTCTGCGGCGGCGCGCTCGCCCAGGCCCTGCTGCGAGCGGGCTGGGCGCCGCTGACCAGCTACCGGGCCGTGCTGGTCGGCTACGCCCTGCTCGGCGTGGCCCTTGGCATCCAGGCGCTGCGGCTGTCGCCCGCGGTCGAGGCGCCGGGCTTCGGGGGCGACACGCCCGCCGCGCCGGGGTCGCTGCTCGGGCTGAGCCGCTCGCGCGACATCGTGCTGCGCATCGCCGGGCTGTTCGTGATCGACGCCTTCGCGGGCGGGCTGGTGGTGCAGAGCCTGATCGCCTACTGGCTCAGCGTGCGCTTCGGCGCCGACCCGGCCGCGCTGGGGGCCATCCTCTTCGGGGCCAACCTCTGCGCCGGCTTCTCGGCGCTCGCCGCCGCCCGCATTGCCGCAAAGATCGGCCTGGTCAACACGATGGTCTGGACGCACCTGCCCTCGAACGTGCTGCTGATGCTCATCCCGCTGATGCCAAGCCTGCCGCTGGTGATCGCGGTGCTGCTGGCGCGCTTCAGCACCTCGCAGATGGACGTGCCGACGCGCCAGTCCTACCTGGCCGCCGTGGTCGACCCCGGCGAGCGGGCGGCGGCGGCGGGGGTGACGGCCACCGCGCGGCTGCTGGCGGTGGCCGTCGCGCCGCTGGCGAGCGGGGCGCTGCTCGGCGCGGGCATGCTCGCCGCGCCGTTTATGCTCGCCGGCGGGCTCAAGATCGTCTACGACCTGATGCTCTACCGGGCGTTTCGCTCCGTCAGGCCCCCCGAGGAGCGGGGGGCCGCCGAGTAAGAGAACGGCTCTCTGATAACGAGGCATCAGACGATCTCTTGCGCCAGCAGCTCGCGGCCGGGTGCCCCTGCCGCCGCACGTCGATGCGGAATGTACCACCTGCACCTGTCCCGGCGGCAAGGTCAGCACTAAGGCGTACCGCAGCGGGAACGGCGATGGCGTGGATTTCCGCTTTTGTGGCTCAGCCGCGTCCGGCGCGGGCTGACCCCGCCGCCATCCCTATGATCACCCGCATCGTGCCAGATTCGCGGCAGGCCCCCACGCGGGGGCCGGTCGCGGCGTGCCCACGTACGGGCCGAATCGCCCGCTGGAACGCGCGATTCGGCGGGTGTCTACGGCGATCCACCTCCGCAGTACCGATTCGCCCCCATGCCGCGCCGCGTCAGGTCGTGGCACCGTTTCTCGCCACGCTGGCAGCACCCCGATGAGGGGTGCGCTAAACATAAGATTCGCGTCGCTCATCGACGGCGGTTCGGAGCGGGGCGACGGCAGATCGCTGCCGGGCGCTCCTTGACATAGAATTGGCGTCGCTTGGTCGCCAATCGCCGTCGGTCGGCGACGGCGGTTCCCCGCGACCCGACGGCGGTTCTGCATCCCCCGTCGTTGTCAAGGGTGCTCCAGGTGCGGTAGGATTCGGGTATCACCACCAAACCACCGCTACCTGGAGCGCACGCATGGTATCGGTTTTTCCGCAAATCATCAACCGGCTCGTTGCCCGCCTCCGGCCCGCGCCGGCCTGTCCGCCCGTTGTCGCGCTGCCTGACGACC
>JBAXES010000887.1:0-1772 GCA_037140315.1 Chloroflexales bacterium | reverse complement strand
CTCCTTCCTCGCCGCCGCGCCCCGGCCCTGCTGGCCCTGCTGCTGTCCGCTGGCGGGGCAGCCGCCCTGTGGCCCGCAGCGCCACGTTTGATGTGCCGATCAGCGGAGGCGCACTCCCCAATCGGCTCACTCATCTAACCCTAATGGAACCTTTAGCGCCGGGGATTCGTTACTAGGGTAGAATCCCTGTAGTGCGATTACAGTGAGGGGCTGCCGCCAGGATTGCGGCATCATCCGACCATGCGACTTCTCTACTTTATCCCGCGCTACGATAGCGCCGCGATGGGGAACCGTATCCACACAGAGGTTATCGCCGAGTGGCGCTCGCAGGGCGTCACCGCTGAGGTGATCGCCCTCGCCGCAGGCATTGATCGATGTACTACCCGGGTTGAGGAGGGCGTCACGGTTCACCGACTCCCGGTGAGCTCAGGCAGCCTGGCGAAGCTGGCCAATCGCGCCGTCGCGACCATCTGGCCCTACCCCTATCTCGCGGGGGCGATCGCCCACTACCGGCGTTTCATCCGTAGCGCGCGCTATGATCTGGTCCATATCGAGACGGCCTTCCCCCTCGGTCTGGTGGCCGCCCTCGCACCGCGCCGTAGCTCTCCGCCGCTGGCGGTGACCCTCCCCGGCGCCGATATTATGGCCGAGCCGGAGTACGACTATGGCTATGGCCGCTTTCGTGCTGTGCGCGCCGCGCTCCCACAGGTCTTTCGGCGCGCCCTGGTGCTCCGCGCCGACTCGCCCCAGATCCGCGATCTGGCCGTGCGGCTCGGGGCCGACCCACAAAAAGTTGTCGCCATCCCCTACAACATCACCGCCGACAGCTTTCCGCCACCCGGGGCCGGGCTCTCTGAGCTGCGCCGCCGGAGCCGGGCGATGCTGCTTGAGCGCCACTCGCTTGACCCCGCGCGCCCGATCGTTGTCAGCCTGAATCGGCTCCACCCGTTCAAGGGCATCGCCTACCTGATCGACGCCCTCCCGCCAGCGCAGGCCCGCGGCCTGCGGCCTCAGGTTCTGATCGTCGGCCCCAGCCGGAGCACGCCGCGCTTCGGCGATTACGGCGCCTATCTGTCGCAGCGCGCCGCCGACCTCGGTGTCAGCGACGATGTGGTCATGGTTGGCGGCATCCCGCACCACGAGGCGCTGGCCTACCTCGCCGCCGCCGATGTGGCGGTGGTGCCCTCGGTGGCCGAGTCGTTTAGCCGCGTGGTGATCGAGGCCGCCGCAGTCGGTACCCCGCCGGTGGTGACGCGCACCACCGGGGCGAGCGCCTATGTGGCCGAGCAGCGGGCCGGGCTGCTGGTGGAGCCGCGATCCGGCGAGTCGATCGCCGCCGCTCTTGTCACACTCCTCGGTGATGCGGTCACCTGGGAGGGCTATAGCCGCCGTGCCGCTGCAATGGCCCCGGCCTTTAGCTCGGCTCAGATCGCCGCCGATCTTCTGCGGCTCTACCGCAGCGCTCTGGGCGTGGATTATGCTCAGGGCTAGTGTAGCGTCCCTGGGGCCGTGCCCCAGACCCGGCTTTTTGTTAGGTTTCGGCGGCGAAGCCGCCCCACACCTTCCACCGGGCCACCGGGAGGTGACGTTGACAAACCGCCCCGGCTATATTACAATGCGTAGTTCTTTCTAATGACCACACGCGATGGCTCCCTGATTTGATCGGGGGACGCTTATCGAGGAGCCACACACATACAATGTATCAAAGGAGAACGATCATGAAGCGATCAAAGAACATCCCGCTGGTGGTGAGCCTGCTGGTGGGGGCGCTG
>JBAXES010000886.1:0-1773 GCA_037140315.1 Chloroflexales bacterium | reverse complement strand
ATATAGTCCGCGCTCTTGCGCAGGCCCGTGTAGATGACCTCGGCCCCCGCGTTGCGCAGCGCCAGTGCGATCACCTTGGCGCCGATGTCATGGCCGTCCAGGCCAGGCTTGGCAATCAGGATCCGGCGCCCGCGCAACGGCGTGTCCGCCGGCGGATCCCAGCGGGTGTCCGAGGCCCCCGCGCGAACCTTGTCGCCCGCCCCATTGTTCGTCGTTTGTTCGCTCATCACAGCCTCACCGGTTCCTGGAATTCGCCCCACTGCCGCTTGAGCCGCTCGACCATCTCGCCCACGAGGAATACCCGCTATGAGCCAGCCCACCCACCACCAGGCCGGCACCTGCCCGGCCTGCCTCCCCCTGGGGGAGATCGCCACCCCACACCACCAGGGGGCGTTCCACCTCTGCACCGCCGCAGGCCCGGAGGTGCCTGGCTGGCGGCTGCGCTACCTGCCCGCCGCAGGCCCCACCAGCGAGGCCCCGGTGTGGGACATCCCCCACCAGGAGCGGGCGCTACTCATCGCCAGAGCCCGGGCCGTGAAATGGGGCCACATCCCCGAGGAGGCCATCCCCCCGCTGCACGAGCTGGGCATGCTCAACAAGATCATGCCGCTCCTGGGCATCAGCCTGGGGGCAGTCGTGATCACCACGGACTCGGCCCCGCGTTCGTGGGCTGGCAGTTCGCCGAGATCACCGCGCTGCCCGCCCGCACGCTGCGCCGCGCCGCCTGGCAGGCGTCCTCGTCCGATGACGAGAGCCTCCGCGACGCCATCACCAACGCCATCATCCTCGCGGCCAACGACCACCAGGGGCTGCGCCGCCTCGCCGTCACGCACTGCCTGCACGGCTCGGACTTCCTGGACGCCGGCCTGAGCCTCATGTTCGAGCCCTGGGAGTGACACCCACGAAGGAGCCCTATGGACACCAAGCGACCGACCGCCCTGCTCACGATCCAGATCGACCACACCGACCTCGCCGCCAAGCACGGCCCACAAGCGCCGGGTGGGGCCATGAACGCCCACGCCTACGCCGCCGAGGTGGTGATGCGGGCGCGCATCCCCTACCCGTTCCTCGCCGAGCTCCCGGCCCCCGTCATCCTGCGGCTCGTGCCGGGCCTGCCCGAGCAGGTGATGACCTGCCGGGACGGGGACGCGCTCGCCGCCCACGCCGTCGCCTTCCTCGGCGGCTACGCCAGCGAGGGCCCGGAGATCGCGGTGCTGGGGCGGCTCGCCTTCTCGCCGGAGCAGCTCTACGCCGACCTCCAGCCCCAGGGCGAGCTCGTCGTCCTGGAGCCGCACCGCGACCCGGCCCACCCCGGCCACCGCTACGTGGCGTGGCTCACGGAGCTGATCTACGGCGACGTGGACGACCGCACCGCCGGCCCCTGGTTCGCCGCCTCCCCGATGGCGGCGCTGTGCGCCGCGATAGACCACATGTGCCAGCTGAGCCTTGGCGAGGCTCAGGAGGCGAAGGGGGAAGACCCGACCGACCAGGCCTGACTACACCGCAGCAGAGGCCGAGAAGCAGGCGCAGCCCAACGTGGGCGGGGCCATCAGGAGGACATCATGGCACGAGGATTTAAGGTGATCATCAAAGGCTGGGAATTCATCGTCACGCTGCCGGGCGGGCGAATGCTCACCGGCAATGGGACAAACGCCCAGGACGCCCTGGCGAAGGCGAACGAGGCCGGGGCGAGCGCCCCGGAGAACGCGCCGGGCTGGCCCTACGGGACCTACGGGACCTGCGGCACGTGCGGCGCGGGCGGGCTCTGCGGGC
>JBAXES010000885.1:0-1773 GCA_037140315.1 Chloroflexales bacterium | reverse complement strand
GGGGCGCCAGCCTGCAGGCCCGCAAGAGCCCGGCCAAGCTCGACATCACCCTGCACCAGCTGACGGCGGCGGGCTGCAGCGGCTTCTCGCACTGGATGTGGGCCGGCGGCACGAACTTTGGCTACTGGGGCGGGCGCACCGTGGGCGGCGACACCATCCACATGGCCACCAGCTACGACTACGACGCGCCGGTCAGCGAGTACGGCGAGCTGCGGGCCAAGGCCCTGGTGGCCCGCCGCCACCACCTGTTCCTGGGGTGCTTCGGCGCGGATCTCGCGGCGGTGCTGGCCGACGCCCTCTCCGGCGGGATCACGGTGGTGGCCCCGGCGGCGGTGCGCGGGCGCAGCGAGGGCGGGGCCGCCCCCTACCGCACGGTGCGGGCCGGGCCGACGGCGCCGCCGATGTGGCGCGACTTCTGCTGCACCTACCTGCACAACCCGGCCCTGGAGGGCGCGACCTACCAGGTCTTCCTGCCCGACGGCGGCCCGCATCTGAGCGTCGAGGTGGAGCCGACCAGCATGCGCCCGGTCTTCGCAAACATGCCCCTGGGCGACAGCGGCGCGCAGATCGCCTACCACACTGGGCGCATCCTGGGGTTCTGGCAGGATGCCGACGACGACGGATCGGCTGGCGAATGCCAAGACGCCCTGGTGATCTACGGGCAGCTCGGCGAGCAGGGCGAGCTGGGGCTGCGCTTCACTGGGTGGGTTCCAACGGTGTATATCGACGCGGGCGACCACGGCGCGCGCGCCCGTATCGATGGCGATATGCTGCATATCCACTACTGGCTCAGCGACTATGGCAGCGAAGTGTATGTACACTTCGGCGGGCGCGTGCTGACCGTGTACCTGATGCCGCAGGAAGACGCCGATATCGCAGGCTTGCCATCGGGCCACCCTACGGGCAAGCTCCCGACACCGTCGTCGCCGCGCACGCACACCGATCTGCTGGCTGAGGCGCTGCCGGTGGCCGAGGCGACAGACTCGGACGGCTGGCGGGAGATCGCCGCGCCGACGGCGCTGGAGCGGCTGGGCTGCGACCACGGCTACGGCTGGTACCGGGCCGAGCTTGATCTGGACGCGCCCCTGGACACGGCGATCATCGCGCCGGCGCTCTCCGACCGGGCGCGGGTGCTGGCGGACGGCGCCGATGTCGGCTGGCTGGGCGTGGATGTGGACGGGCCACGCTACACGCTCCCGCTGAAGCTTGGCGCGGGCCGCCACGAGCTGCGCATCCTGGCCGACAACCTGGGCCGCTTCAACTACGGGATCAGCCTGGGCGAGCGCAAGGGCCTGCTCGACACGCTCTACCTGGGCGGCGCCGAGGAGGATATCTCGGACGGCTGGGTGGCGCTCTGGCAAGAGGTGCAGTTCGCCGGCGAGGCGGTGGCCAATGTCAAGCCCTGGGCGGTGCGCCCCGACGCGGCGAATGTCCACCTGGGGCGATTCGCTTTCGCCGGGCCGACGGTCTGGCTGCTGCGCACGGTGCGGGCCGAGCCGGGGCGGCGCTCCATCATCCACCTCACCGGCGACCGTAACTCGGGCGGCTTCTTCGTGAACGGCGCGGCGGTGGAGCGCTTCAGCCGGCACCGCAGCGGCGGCGTGCTGAAGGTAGACATCACCGAATACCTGCACCCCGGCGTAAATGTGCTGGCCCTGAACATCCTGGAGTACGCCGGGGTGCCCTGGCGGGCCACGCTGGCCAGCTACGACCCGAGCAGGCCGCTACCGGCGCGCTGGAGCTTCCGGGCGGGGGTGGCGGTCGGAGACAGGG
>JBAXES010000884.1:0-1775 GCA_037140315.1 Chloroflexales bacterium | reverse complement strand
CGTGGGTGCTGGCTGAGCGCGGCGAGATCCACCGCACCCTGGGCCGCTACGACCAGGCGATCAGCGACTTCTGTCGCGCCATCGAGATCCAGCCCGGCTACACCTGGGCGATCGGCCACCGCGCCATCGCCTACCGCGAGCAGCAGCGCTACGATGAGGCGATCGCCGACCTCGACCTGGCGATCAGCCTGGATGGCGCCCAGGCCTGGCTCTACGCCGAGCGCGGCGAGGCCCGCCGGCTGATGGGCCACCTCGACGAGGCGATCGACGACCTGAGCCACGCCCTTGAACTCGACCCGAACTACGCCTGGGCCTTCGGCAGCCGCGGCGCGGCGCGGCGATCCCTTGAGCAGCTCGACGATGCCCTGGCCGACTTTGCCCGGGCCATCGAGATCGACGACACCTACGTCTGGGCGATCATGCAGCGCGGCACCCTCCACCGCAGCCAGAAGCGCTACGACGAGGCCCTGGCCGACTTCTCGCGCGTGATCGAGCTGCGCCCGGGCCACAGCACGGCCCTCGCCGAGCGCGGCGAGATCCACCGTCTGCACCGGCGCTACGACGAGGCCGTGGCCGACTTCTCGCGCGCCATCGCCGAGAACCCCGCCTACGCCTGGGCCATCGGCAGCCGCGGCCAGGCCTACCGCGCCCTCGGGCGCTACGGCGAGGCCACCGAGGACCTCAGCCGCGCCCACGAGCTGAAGCCCGATGAGGCCTGGATCATCGCCGAGCGCGGCGAGACCTACCGGCTCATGCGCCGCTACGAGGAGGCGATCGCCGACCTCACCCGCGCCATCGAGATCAACCCGCGCGACTCCTGGGCGCTCAGCCGACGCGGCGCGGCCTACCAGTCCCTCAAGATCTTTGAGGAGGCCTACATCGACCTGACCCACGCCGTCGAGATCGACCCGCATAACGCCTGGGCCTGGGCGCAGCGCGGAAGCCTGTTTCGGCAGATGTAGTTTTTTCTGTTGCCAGCAACAACCCCACAAAAAAACTGGTTCTGCGGCGGCGCGGCTTCGCCGCGCCGCCGCAGAACCAGTGCAGCATGTGCCTGCTGGGCACAAAATGTAGTTCTCGCGCACACAAAAAGCGCCGCAGCTTCGCTGCGGCGCTTTTTGTGTGCGCGGGAGATCACGCCTTGCCCAGGCTGTCGCGCAGGTCGAGGAAGGTGCTGGTGCGGCGCGGGGTCTTCGCGGCGGAGATAAACTGGTTCAGGGTGATGAGCTGGCGCTGCTCGGCGCTCAGATCGGGCTCGGGGTCGCCCTCGGCGGGGGCGGCTATCCGCTGGATAAGCATGCGCTGGAGCCGCAGGGCCTGCTCAAGCCGCAGGTTACTCGCGCGGTCCTCGGCCTCGCGCCGGTAGTGGAAGTCCTGCGGGCCACGCCGGGAGCTGGCGAGCACCGCCAGGAAGCGCTCGCGCAGCGGCTCCTCAAGCCAGTTCGCCCAGGCCTCCAGGGCCGCGTCGCCCGACGGTCGGCCCTCGATCGGCAGGGCCGTGAAGGCCGCCCAGATCTGCTGGTTCGCCGGGTCCTCCAGCAGATCCTCCAGCCCGCCGCCGAGCAGCTCGCGCACGGCGGGGAAGCGCTCCAGGGCCAGCTCCAGCAGCGCCTCCACGGCGGCCGGCACCACCGGGCTGTAGCGCAGGGCCAGCGAGAGCAGGTAGTCCTCCACACCGCGCGACGCCGGGGGCCG
The DNA here is from genome assembly GCA_037140315.1 of Chloroflexales bacterium. Taxonomy (GTDB): domain Bacteria; phylum Chloroflexota; class Chloroflexia; order Chloroflexales; family Chloroflexaceae; genus Oscillochloris. The sequence goes on along the minus strand of JBAXES010000884.1, from coordinate 80 downwards.
GGGGCCGCCGCCGCCGGCAGGGCGGCATCCGCCGGGTGCGGCGCGTCATCAGGCGGGGGCTGCTGCCGGTTGCCCTGCCC
>JBAXES010000883.1:0-1775 GCA_037140315.1 Chloroflexales bacterium | reverse complement strand
ACAATCGCCGGGACGTCCACCCCCGTCGGGCCAACACCTGTCGCCGCCCTGCCTGCGCCCCCCGGACTCCCGCTCGGCTCACTGGTCGAGGTCGATGGCTGGAGCGCCACCCTCCTGCGCCCGGACTACGCCCTCGTCCTCAACGGCAGCATCGGCAACCTACAGCCATCTGGGCGGTTCGTGCTCACGCTTATGGCCGTCAGTAATAACAGCCCCAGCCCGCGCCGCATCCCCGCCGACCTATTTAGCATCGTCGACAGCAAGGGCCGCCGCTACAGCCCGGCTCCGAATGTCTCTACCGCCTACCTCGCCCTCTACGGGCGCGGCCAGCATGGCGACCTCGCCCTTGAGGATGACCTCGCCCCGAGCAGCGGCATGCGCAGCGTGCCGATCCTCTTTGATGTCCCGGCGAGTGCCACTGGCCTTGTGCTCACAATCCGTAACAACGGATCGCTGGGCTGGCCGATCGAGGGCCTAGCCGCACCAGCCACAAACGTCGGCCCCTAGCAGCTCGCCACCATCGATGGTTCATGTGGTGGGTATGCTCGCGGGGAGGGACAAGCCCTCACCGCCCCCCTCCGGTCAGACATCCGTCACCTTCACCCCTGGCGCACGGTATATGGATAGCGGGCCCGCCCCGGGCCACGCCATCCGTCGCCCACCAAGGAGGCACCCGTGCGCCTACCTCTTCGGATCGCCAGCCTGGCCCTGATCGGAGTCGCCATGTCCGGCAGCCTCGCCGCTCGCGCTGAGAGCGCCACCGTGCTGATCAACGAGTTTATGCCTGACCCGCTTAGCGGCGGCGAGTGGGCTGAACTCTATAACCCCGGCCCCCTCGCCGTGGCAATTGGTGGCTGGCAGATCGACGACGACGCCATCGGCAGGCCAGGTCTGGTCATCGCCGCTGGCACGCAGATCAACCCCGGAGAGTACCTGGTCATTACCTGGGCCACCAACATTCTGAACAAGACCGGCGACAGCATCCAGCTCATCGACTCGATCGGCGCGGTCGTCGATAGCCATAGCTACGCTAATGCACAGAGCGATCTTACGCTAGCCCGCATCCCCGATGGCGGTCTGACTTGGGCGTGGGGCGACCCCACCGGCGGCGCGCCGAATGCCCCTGCGCCAACGGCGACGCCTACTGGCGAGCAACCTTCACCCGCAGTGAGCAGCACCGCGACGGCGGCGGCTGGCGCGACCCCGACCAACACCTCCACGGCGATGGCTAGCGCGACGGCGGCGGCTAGCGCGACCAACACCTCCACGGCGACGGCTAGCGCGACGGCGACCCCAACGGAGGCTGCTGCGCCCACGGCGGCCCCGGCCTTCGGCGCGATCCGGATCAGCGAGATTGCGGCGGGGGCCGACCCTGAGTGGGTCGAGATCCTGAACAGCGGCGATCTGCCCGTCAACCTCGACGGCTGGCAGATCACGCGCGTCTCCAGCGCCCAAACCACCGCGCGCGCCTGGCCGGCGGTCACTATCGCGCCCGGCGCGCGCGCGGTGGCAAGCTTTGCCAAGGGGTTTCTGCCAAATGATGGTGCCACCATCACGCTGCATAACGGTGCCGGCGCGCCTATGGGCGATCCGGTGATCTACCCCTCCCTCGACGCGACACATGTCTATGCGCTGATGGATGACGACACTTGGCTGGTGACGGATCAGATCTCGCAGGGTGAGCCGAACCCCACACCCGCGCCAACCGCAACGGCCAGCCCTACCACAACACCGACTGATACGCGGACGCCGAGCCCGACCCGCACCGAGTCGCC
>JBAXES010000882.1:0-1778 GCA_037140315.1 Chloroflexales bacterium | reverse complement strand
CCCAGGTCGCGACGAGCGCGCGGCGGGCGCGGCGGCTCACGTCGCGCGGAACCGGTCGCAGCGGGAACTGGAGGTGGACGAAGACCCCGAGGGGGGTCAGGATGGCCAAAAAGAGCCACTGGAGGATCGCGAGCAGCGGGAGCGAGGCGGCGCGGGCAAACGGGTACACCCCCAGCGCGCCGCCCATCGCGATCCAGAAGGCGGCCACGCTCGGCGCGGCCGTGGCCTCGTGCCGGCGGACAATGCCCAGCAGCCAGCCGGTGAGCCAGCAGATCAGCGCGAGCAGGGCCGCGACCGCCTTGCTTGCCTGAAACGCCGTGGGCGGCGGGCCGCCCACGATCTGCAGGGCGCGCGTCACCCCGTCGCGGGCGATCACGATCGGCACCGGCGCATCGCTGGGGCCGACCAGCGCCAGCACGTTCCAGCGCGCCAGCACGGCGGGGAAGGGCATGCCGTAGAGCGCGACGATCTGATCACCGACCTGGATGCCGACCTGCGCAGCCGGGCCGCCCGGCGTCACCGCGATCACCCGCGCGGTATCAACGTCCACCGTATACCCAAGGGCGGTGATCGGCCAGAGCCACAGGGTGGCCAGCGCGCCCGCCGTCAGGGCGAGCAGCGCCAGGCCGGTGAGCGACCCGATCCGGGCGTGTGTACGAAGTGCGGCGATGATCATGCTCCCTCTGGGGTTGGACAGTCGCAAACGCCCCGATCCGCCCGCTGCGGGCCGGTGTGATCATGCTCGCATGCGCCTCCGCCCAATGCACGATGTGATTTCACATAGGTTTGGGGTCATTATCCGAGGGCGGGTCGCCATACACCCGCCGATACCAGGCCACCAGATCCCCCCGCTCATCACAGCCGATCTTGCGGTACATGGAGGTGATGTAGTTCTGGACGCAGCGCGCGTCGATCACCATCTCGGCGGCGATCTCAGGGGTGTGGAAGCCCTGGGCGAGCAGCTTGAGCGCCAGCAGCTCCTTGGGGGTCAGCCGATCCTGGTGGCGCTGGGCCGCGACCCGCTCAAGGTAGCGCTGGATGATCGGCGAGTGGTAGGGCTGCCCGGCCTTCGCCGCCCGGATCGCCGCCACCAGGTGCGGCGTCGGGTCCTCCTTGGCGACATAGCCCAGCACGCCGATCTGGATCAGCTCTGGGGCCATATCCACGCTCGACGAGAAGACGACGATGCGGATGTGTGGGGCGGCGTGGGTGATCTGGGTCGTCATGACCAGCGGGCCAGTGCCCATCCCGCCGAGGTCGAGCACCAGCACCTCGCAGGCTGCGAGATCCGGCTCCTGGAGGATGGCAGCGAAGGAGCCGCTGGTGCCGATCACCTCCAGGTAGGGCTCCGCGCGCAGGATGCGCTCCAGGCCCTCGCGAACGAACGGGTGGTCATCGGCGATCATGATCCGGATGGGGGCGTGGGGGGCAGGCATAGCGATAGCTGGGAGCGCGACAGGCGCGTGGCGGGGCGCAGGCCGCGTTAATGGCCCACCGGCGCGGGGAGCGTGGTGGGGAAGGATGGATGGTGGCACCGCAGCACTGGCCTGGCGCGGCAGCGGCGTGCCGTGCGCAGAGGGATGCCGGCCCCCATGGGTCACGGCGCGCCTGACCAATGACGCATATGACCATACTATAGGCGAGGCGTACCAGCGCAGCACCATGCGCCACGCCACCTCAGCCATCCCAGATCACATCCACCTGGTCGCTGAGCAGGCCCATAAGCCAGCCGCCGAGCCGCACGTAGCCGGCGCGCCGCCCGCCGCTCCGGTCGGCGA
>JBAXES010000881.1:0-1779 GCA_037140315.1 Chloroflexales bacterium | reverse complement strand
CCCCAGTCCGCCCAGGGCGACGGCCAGGCTGGGCAGCGCCGCCGCCGCCGGCGCAGCGGCCGGGATTAGCGAGGGACAGATGAACAATCTCGATCTGACTCTGTTGATCGGCGCCGGCCTCTTCGTGATCCTCGGCGTATACTGGGGCCTCATCCGCCAGGTGCTGTCGATCGCGGGACTGATCGTCGGCGTAGCCTTGGCCGGGCGCCTCGGCCCCGACGTGGCCGCCTGGCTCAGCTCGTTCATCGCCGAGCCGGAGCTGGCCGGGGTGATCGGGTTTGTGGCGGTGCTCATCCTGGTCAGCGCGGTCGCCAGCCTGATCGCCTCGCTCCTGCGGATCTTCGCCGGGCTGCTCTTCCTCGGGTGGATCGACCACCTGCTCGGCGGGGTGCTCGGGCTGGCCCAGGCGGTGATCGCCGGGGCAGCCCTGCTGATCGGGCTGGTCGCCTTCCCCTTGCCGACGTGGTCGGCTGCGGTGGCGGGTTCGACCCTGGCCTCCGGCCTGCTGCGGGTCGCCGGGGCGCTCACTCCACTGCTTCCCGAGATGTTCGGCGCGGCCGTGCGCGGATTCCTGGGGGGGGCGTAGCACGTCTGGCGGGTGACTATGCTCTCGATCCTTCTGCTCGGCCCACCCAAGATCCTGCGCGACGGCGCGCCCGTGGAGCTGCCCCGCCGCCGCTCGCGGGCGCTGGTCTACTACCTGGCGGCCCAGCCGGGCGCCGTGGGCCGCGAGCAGATCCTCGCCCTGCTCTGGCCCGACCACGAGCGCCAGGCCGCCCAGCAGCTCCTGCGCACGACGCTCCACGGGGTGCGCAAGGCCCTCGGCCCGGCCCTGATCAGCGGCGAAGACCAGCTGGCGATCGGCGCGGACGCGGCGGTGGACGCGCGCGCCCTGGCCGCAGCGCAATCATCGTCTGACCAGGCGACGCTGGCGACGGCCCTCGACAGCTACCGGGGCGACCTCCTGGCGGGGTTCAGCCTCGCCGACAGCGAGCCCTTCGAGGAGTGGCTGGCCGCCGAGCGCGAGCGGTCGCGCCTGCTGGCCGTGCGCGGCCTGACCCGCCTAGCCCGCCTGCACGAGGCGCACGGCGATTACCCCGCCGCCCTCGACTCTCTGGCCCGCGCCCTATCCTCCGACCCGCTCCAGGAGGATCTCCAGCGCGCGGCCATACGCCTGCACTACCTGTCGGGCGACCGCGTGGGTGCCATCCGCCGCTACGAGGAGCTGCGCGACCTGCTTGACGCCGAGATGGGCGTGCCGCCAATGGCCGAGACCCGGGCGGTGTATGACGCGGTGATTACGGATGAAGTTAGAGGGGTGCAGGGTGAAGGCGGCCCGACCGCGCCTTCAATTGCCGGAGCAGCCCGTCGCGGGCCACTGCTCGCCCCGCATCCCGCATCCTTCACCCTGCATCCTTTGTCCCTCCCCTTCACCGGTCGATCCGCTGAGATCGCGCGGCTCCACACCGCCGCCGACTCGGGGCGGCTGGCGCTGATCGAGGGCGAGCCGGGGATCGGCAAGACGCGCCTGGCCGAGGAGTTTCTGGCCCGCCGCGGCGGGCTGGCCCTGGTAGGCGAGGCCCGCGAGCTTGAGCAGAGCCTGCCTTACCAGCCGGTGGTGACGGCCCTGCGCGGCCTGGTGGCCCGGCCCGACTGGCCCACCATGCGCGACCAGCTGGCCCTCGACCCGCTCTGGCTGCGCGAGGCGGCCCGCCTGCTGCCCGAGCTGCTCCCCGCCCCCGACGGACTGCCACCCGCCGACGAGTCGCGGCTCTGGGA
>JBAXES010000880.1:0-1780 GCA_037140315.1 Chloroflexales bacterium | reverse complement strand
TGAAGCACAAGATCCTGGTGATCTCGCACGCCCACCTCGACGCCGAGGATCTGGCCGGCGAGTACCAGCGCGCCGTGGCCAAAATCGAGGCGGTGATCGCCCGGCTGATGCGGCCCCTGCCCCAGTCATCCCCGGCGGTGGCCCGCAACTACGAGCCGCACAGCGTATCGCCCGCGCGCACGCCGGTGCCGGCGACATCAAACCGCACCCGCGCGGAGTTTGAGCAGGCGGTGCTGGCGGCCAAAGAGTACGTGATGGCCGGCGACATCTTCCAGGTGCAGGTCTCGCAGCGCTTCAGCAAGCCCACCAGCGCCGACAGCTTCACGATCTACCGCGCCCTGCGCACGATCAACCCCTCGCCCTACATGTTCTATATCCGCACCGGCGAGGGCGACCTGGTGGGCGCCTCGCCCGAGATGCTGGTGCAGGTGCAGGACGGCGCCGTCGAGACGCGCCCGATCGCCGGGACGCGCTGGCGCGGCAAGGACACCGCCGAGGACGAGCGCCTGGCGGCCGAGCTGCTGGCCGACGAGAAGGAGCGCGCCGAGCACCTGATGCTGGTGGACCTCGGGCGCAACGATATCGGCCGGATCAGCGAGCCCGGCACGGTGCAGGTGCCGACCTTTATGGTGATCGAGAAGTACAGCCACGTCCAGCACATCGTCTCGGCGGTGACGGGCAAGCTGCGCGCCGACCTCAAGCCGCTCGACGCCCTGCGGGCCTGCTTCCCGGCCGGCACCGTCACCGGCGCGCCGAAGATCCGCGCCATGGAGGTGATCGCCGAGCTGGAGGGCCAGCAGCGCGGGGTCTACGCCGGGGCCGTGGGCCACGTGGGCTTCAACGGCGACCTGGACACCTGCATCGCCCTGCGCACGCTGATCGTCAAGGACGGCGTGGCCTACGCCCAGGCCGCCGCCGGGGTGGTGGCCGACAGCACGCCCGAGTACGAGTACACCGAGAGCTGCAACAAGGCCGCCGCCTCGCTGCGGGCCATCGACGCGGCGGATGATCTCTAAAAGACTGAGATGGCCAGCTTCGCTGGCCATCTCAGTCTTTTAGAGGTTAGAGCGGCAGCTCTAGAAACTCGTATTATTCTGATGGAAGTTGCCAGCAAAGCTGGCAACTTCCATCAGAATAATACGATCACTATGGGAGATTTGCGAGCCAGGGCAGCAGGGCCTCGCAGAACAGCTCGGTGGTCTCGTCGAAGGGGCAGTGGCCAGTGCCCGGCAGGATGGCCAGCTCGGCCTGCGGCAGCGCGCGCCGCTTGATCGCCTCGGCGTCCGACGGCGGGATGGAGCGATCCTCGGCGCCCCAGATGAGCAGGGCGGGCGCGCTGATCTCGCCAACCTCGGCGTCGATGATCAGCCCCTGGAAGTTGCGCGACACCGCCAGGTACGAGGCGGGCCCGTGCTTGCGCAGCGGGGCGCAGAACGTCTCAACAAGCTCATCTGTGACCCGCTCCTTACGGTGGTAGGCCGAGAGCAGGCCCTGGCGCACGCTCCACTCGACGGTCAGGGGGTTGACGAAGAGATTGGCCACCGCCTCGCCAAGCAGCGGCGCGCTGATCGCACCCAGCATCATCAGGTCGAACTGGCTGGGCGGGCGCTCCGTCACCTGCATGCCCGAGCTGTTCACCAGAACTAGGCCGCGGGTGAGCTCGGGGTAGCGCCGGGCCACCTCGATGGCGACCACCCCGCCCATCGAGTGGCCAACGACCACCGCCGGCCCGCCGACAACCTCGCGGATGAAATCGGCCACCTGCTTCGCCCAGCGCTCG
>JBAXES010000879.1:0-1786 GCA_037140315.1 Chloroflexales bacterium | reverse complement strand
CCTTTGAGCATCTGCGCCAGGCCGACTTTCGTCGTCCAGGTCGATTTTTCCATCATGGCACCTCACTCACACACGGTTCCAAAATAAATATATCACGCTTTATTCTACCATAGCCGCTCGTGTCGGGGCAATGTGGTAAGAGCCTCGCAGTTTATCTATAGTTTGACAAAGACGGTGGTGGATGTTATACTTCTTTATCGCTGCGCAGACGCGCAAGTACGTCTCTTTGTGTGCTACACCGGCCTACTCTAAGGCGTAGTCGAGACTACGACCAGATGCGGGCCAGGTTATTATTTTGTCTCGATATAGCTGCCCGGGGCGTCTGACACAGGAGTTCTTGATGCCGACAATTAACCAGCTCGTTCGCAAGCCGCGGAAGCCGGTCGTTCGAAAGACGAAGGCTCCCGCGCTGCGGTTCACGTACAACTCGCTCAAGGGGAAGCTGACCCGCGGTAAAGGCTCGCCGCAGAAGCGCGGCGTCTGCACCAAGGTCGCCACCGTCACACCGAAGAAGCCGAACTCGGCCCTCCGCAAGATCGCGCGCGTGCGTCTCTCCAACGGGCTTGAGGTCACGGCCTACATCCCGGGCGAGGGCCACAACCTTCAGGAGCACTCGGTGGTGCTGATCCGTGGCGGTCGCGTGAAGGACCTGCCGGGCGTGCGCTACCACATCGTGCGCGGCACCCTCGATACGCAGGGGGTGAACGGTCGCAAGCAGGGCCGCTCAAAGTACGGCACGAAGAAGAACGTGCAGCCGGTCGGCAAGAAGCGCTAGTAGCGGCAGGAGGCCACAGGCAGCAGAGAGTGTCAACAGTCGGCATCGCGCCCTGTTGCCTGTCGCTTATTGCCGGTTGCCGAACGCCAACAGAGGAAAGCTATGTCCCGCCGAAGCAACACTGTTAAGCGCGTCATTATCGCAGACGCCCGCTACGAGAGCCTGCTCGTGCAGAAGTTCATCAACAAGGTGATGGAGCGCGGCAAGAAGAGCACCGCCGAGCGCATCGTCTACAACGCGATGGACATCGCCGCCGACAAGCTCAAGAAGTCGCCCCTCGAGATCTTCGAGCAGGCCCTGCGCAACGCGAGCCCCTCGATTGAGGTCAAGCCTAAGCGCGTCGGCGGCGCCACCTATCAGGTGCCGATCGAAGTGAAGAGCGAGCGGCGCTACGCCCTGGCGATGCGCTGGCTGCTGATCTCGGCGCGCGGTCGCAGCGGTCGGCCGATGGCTGAGCGCCTGGCCACCGAGATCATGGACGCGTACAACAACACCGGCAGCACGATCAAGCGCCGCGAAGATGTGCATAAGATGGCTGAGGCCAACCGCGCCTTCGCTCACTATGGTCGGCTGTAGCCTGTAGCAATGTAGCATGGCACGCAGTGTGCTACGCCCACTTGAGAGCGAGTAGCGATACCATACCAACACGGCTGCGATGATCGCACAGCCGTGTTGCACCTTCCACAGGAGTAGCGACGGGTATGCCACGCCAGATTGAGCTCGAAAAAATCCGAAATATCGGAATCATCGCCCACATCGACGCGGGCAAAACCACGACGACGGAGCGCATCCTGTTCTATACCGGGCGCACCTATAAGATCGGCGAGGTTCATGAGGGCACCGCGACGATGGACTGGATGCCGCAGGAGCAGGAGCGCGGCATCACCATCACTTCGGCGGCCACCACCGCCGCCTGGCGCTTTAAGGACATCGACTATCGGGTGAATATCATCGACACCCCCGGCCACGTGGACTTCACCGTCGAGGTCGAGCGCTCGCTGCGCGTCCTCG
>JBAXES010000878.1:0-1788 GCA_037140315.1 Chloroflexales bacterium | reverse complement strand
GCGACATCTTCAGCCACGTCTTCAAGCTGCTGGGCCTGGGGCCGCTGATCGGCAAGCGCACCTGGGGCGGCGTAATCGGCATTAATCCGATCGATCACCTGGCCGACGGGGCCACCACCACCCAGCCCGAGTACTCGTTCTGGTTCCCCGACGTGGGCTGGGGCGTCGAGAACTACGGCACGGAGCCGACGATCGAGGTCGAGATCGCCCCGCAGGACTACGTGGCCGGGCGCGACCCGCAGCTTGAGCGGGCGATCGCCGAGGCGCTGCGGCTGATGGAGGAGACCCCGCCGCTGATCCCGGTGTTCGGCCCGCGGCCGCGGCTGGGCCTGCCGGCGCTGCCCGAGGCGTGAGATCAGATCCGGCTCGCTCGTGTGCAGGGTCTGGGGCGCTGCCCCCATGCCTCAAGGAGCTTCCTGTGTCAACGGTAGATCTCATCCTCGCGCGGCGCATCGTCGCGATCATCCGGCTCGACGACTACGACCGGGCGGTGGAGGTGGCGCGGGCCCTGCTCGCCGGCGGCGTCCCGGTGATGGAGTTCACCCTGACGGGCGCGGGGGCCATGGAGGCGATCACGGCGACGCGGCGGGCGCTCGGCGCGGCGGCCTGCGTGGGGGTGGGCAGCGTGCTCCACGCCGAGCAGGCGGCGGCGGCCATCGACGCCGGTGCTCAGTTCATCGTCACCCCGGCCCTGCGCCGGCCGGTGATCGCCGCCTGCGTCAACCGCGGCGTGCCCTCGCTCTGCGGCGGCGTCACCCCCACCGAGCTGCTCGACGCCTACGAGTCTGGATCCGAGCTGGTCAAGCTCTTCCCGGCGCGCCTGGGCGGCCCGGCCTACGTGCGGGACGTGCTGGCGCCGCTGCCCTTCCTCAAGCTGGTGCCCACCGGCGGCGTGGGCGCCGAGAACGCGCGCGCCTACCTCGACGCCGGGGCCGCCGCCCTGGGCATCGGCGGCAACCTGGTGCCCAAGGCCGCCGTCGCCAGCGGCAGCTTCGACCAGATCACCGCCGTCGCCCGCGCCTGCGTGGCGGCCATCGCCTGATACGCCCTACCCGCCCCAGGTCTTCGCAAGCACCCGCACCCAGTTCTCGTGGGCCAGCTTGCGCAGGTCGGCGGCGGAGAAGCCGTGGTCAGAGAGGGCCGCCATCAGGGCGGGCAGGCCGGATACGTCGCCGATCGCCTTGGGGATGGTGGCCCCGTCAAAGTCGGAGCCCAGCCCGACCCGCTCGATGCCCAGGCGCTCGGCGAGGTAGCTCACGTGGCGCACCATCGTCCCCAGGGGCGTGTCGGCGTCGTTGCGCCCGTCCTCGCGCAGGAAGCTCACGGCGAAGTTCAGGCCCACCATGCCGTCCGACTCGCGGATCGCGGCGAGCTGCCTGTCGGTCAGGTTGCGGCTGCTCGGGCAGAGGGCGTGGGCGTTGGAGTGGGTGGCCACCAGGGGCGCGTCCGAGAGCCGGGCCACGTCCCAGAAGCCAGCCTCGTTCAGGTGCGAGAGGTCGATCATGATCCGCATGCGGTTGCAGGCTCTCACCAGGCCCTTGCCGGCGTCGGTGAGCCCCGGCCCGGTGTCGGGCGTGCGCGGGTAGGCGAAGGGCACCCCGTGGCCGAAGGCGTTCGGCCGGCTCCAGACCGGGCCGATCGAGCGCAGGCCGGCCTGATAGAAGACATCCAGGGCGGTCAGGCCGGGGTCGATCGCCTCGGCGCCCTCGAAGTGCAGGATGGCCGCGACCGTGCCGGACTCCAGGCAGGCCGCGATCTCGGCGGCGCTGCGCACCACCCTCAGCGCCC
>JBAXES010000877.1:0-1789 GCA_037140315.1 Chloroflexales bacterium | reverse complement strand
TATTGGCCCTGTCGGACCGGATCGCGGTGATGTACCACGGCCAGATCGTGGCCACTGTGAACAGTGGCGAGCTGACCCGGGAGGAGCTGGGGCTGCTGATGGCGGGGGCTGGCAACAGGAGCGTGCTGCATGTCTGAATCAGTAGAGAAGAAGCCTGCTCCCTCGTCCGCCGGCGCGCTGTGGGGCCGCTACGCCTCGCCCCTGGTGCCGGTGTTCGCCGTCTTCACCGCGCTGGTGGTGGGCGCGCTGATGATCGGGCTGACCGGCGGCGACTGGCTGGCCGCCTACGTCGGGCTGTGGGAGGGGTCGGTCGGCAGCTGGGGCGCGATCGGCAACACGGTCGTGCGCTCGACGCCGTACATTATCTGCGGGCTGGCGGTGGCCCTGGGCTTTAAGGGCGGCCTCTTCAACATCGGCGCCGAGGGTCAGCTCTACATCGGCGCGGTGTTCACGATCGTGGTGGCCACGACGCTGCAGCTGCCGGCGATCATCCACATCCCGCTGGCCCTGGCCGCCGGGGCGCTGGGCGGCGCGCTGTGGGCGGGACTCGCCGGGTTCCTCAAGGCGCGCACGGGGGCCCACGAGGTGATCACGACGATCATGCTCAACTATGTGGCCCTGCGCCTGACCGACTGGCTGATCAAGAGCAAGCAGCCCCGCATCCTCGGCGACCCGGCCGACACCACCGGGGCGCGCACGCACTTCATCCAAGAGAGCGCGCGGCTGCCGGGCATCCAGATCGCCGACACGACGCGCCTGCACCTCGGCATCCTGATCGCGCTCGGCCTGGCCTTCGCGGTCTGGTGGCTGCTGTATAAGACGACGGTCGGCTTTGAGCTGCGCACGGCGGGCGCGAACCCGGACGCGGCGCGCTACGCGGGCATCAGCGTGCCCAGGACGATCGTGCTGACGATGGCGCTCTCGGGCGGCCTGGCCGGCATCGCCGGGGCGGGCGAGGTGCTCGGCGTGCGCGGCACGCTCAGCGCCGACCTGCTGCTGGGGCTGGGCTTCGACGCGATCGCGGTGGCCCTGCTGGCCCGCTCCAACCCGATCGGGATCATCGCCTCGGGCCTGCTCTGGGGCGGCCTGCTGACCGGGGCCAGCCTGATGCAGGTGCGGGCCAACCTGAGCATCGACGTGATCAAGATCGTCCAGGCGCTGATCATTATGTTTGTGGCCGCCGACCAGATCGTGCGCTTTATCTACCGCATCCCCAAGCGCAAGCCCGGCGAGGAGACGTCGCTCTCACGCGGATGGGGCGGGTAGGGGAATGCTGAATGTTAAATGCTGAATGCTGAATGAGGGATTGCTGTGAGTGAGTCAGGAAACACGCAGGCCGCGAAGGCCGCCGACGAGGAGCGCCTGGCCGACATCATCCTGCCGCACCAGACAAACGGCTACGGCACGATGTTCGGCGGCGACGTGATGGCTCTGATGGACAAGGCGGCGGCGATCGCGGCGCTGCGCTTCTGCCGCCAGCCGGTGGTCACGGCCTCCACCGAGCGGATCGACTTCCGCACGCCGATCGGCCAGGGCGAGATCGTCGAGGCCTACTCGAAGGTGATCTTTGTGGGCCGCACCTCGATGGTGGTGCGGGTGCGGGTATTCGCCGAGCACCCGCTGCGCGGCGACCGGCGGGTCTGCACGAAGGGCTACTTCAGCATGGTGGCGGTGTCGCGGGATGGCGGCAAGCCGCACCCGATCCCCGATCTGGCCCTGCCCGACGCCGAGTCGCGCGCCGAGCATGCCGTGGGCGCGGAGATCCACGCGGCGAACACCGCCCGACCGC
>JBAXES010000876.1:0-1792 GCA_037140315.1 Chloroflexales bacterium | reverse complement strand
CCACGCGCCGCCCCGCCAGAAGCGGACGGTGCCGTTGCCGAGCGCGCCGCCCCGCTGCGCAAACTGGGCCGCCTGAAGCCGCAGCTGGGTCGGCCCTACCTGGCTCTGGGCGAAGGCGGCCAGCGCCGCCAGCAGCTCGGGCGTCTGGGCGAGGCCCGCCACGCGCACGGCAAACTCGCGCCCGAACGGGTCGCCACGCTCGATCAGCAGCGGCAAGATCACCGCGATCTGCGGGTGGCGCTGGAGGAAGCGGCGGGCAGCTCGGCGCATCGCCTCCTCGTTCCGCTGGCTGCTGATCTCGCGGATCAGCTCCTCGGCCGTGCTGCGCTGGAGCCAGTACTCGATGGTGTAGGGCCAGGGGGCGTTGCGCTTATCCACTGGTAGGTCGAGGTCGGCGAGGTTGCCGACGGCGAGCTCCAGGCTCGGGTTCAGCTTCAGCGCCTTCTGCCAGCGGCGGCGGGCGGCGACGGCCTTGCCCTGGCGCAGCGCGGCGACGGCAGCCAAGTGGTGCAGCAGCGCGCTGGACCCCGGGTCCTCGTCGTGATCCTTCAGCTGATCGAAGATGGTCAGGATCGCGACATCGTCGCCGAGGAAGCTCAGGGCCTCGGCCTGCTTGACGGCGATGTCCACGTTGAGGGGCGGGATAGCCTTCATCTGCTCCGCCATCACGGCGGCCTCGGCGAGCTGCCCAGCCAGCACCAGGAAGCGGGTCAGGTTTCCCAGGGCGTGGACGTTATGCGGGTCGTGGGTGAGCACCTCGCGGGCGGCGGCGATGGCGCGGTCGAGCTGGCCGAGGTTCTGGTAGGCCAGGCTGAGGTTATTGCGGATGGCCACGAAGTCAGGGCGGGCGCGCAGCACCTGCTCGGCCAGGCGTATCGCCTGAGGGAGAGCAAGGTCTGGACCTCCTCGTTGCGGGCCATCAGGTCGATATCGGGCGGGCCGGTCAGGCTCTGCTCAGCCCAGCGCTCGGTGAGGTAGGTGCTCAGCTTGTCTGCATGCCAGCGGGCCTGCTCGGCCTGCTCGTGGTCGGGCCAGCGGCTGGCGAAGGCGGCGAAGGCGCGCTGGGCCAGCGCCATGTGCTGGGTCTTGAGCCGGGCGATAGCCAGGTTCATGGCGATGGCGGGGTCATTCGGCATCAGGCGGGCCAGCGGCACGGCGGCCGCCAGGATGGCCGGTACGTTGTTGGTTCTGACCGCCACATCGAGCATGCGCAGCAGCACCTCACCCCAGCGAGGGCGCCGACCGCCTGGACGAAGAGCAGCGCGGCGGCGAGCAGGTGCGCGCGGATAGATGGCCTCTACCTGGTCGGACGACTGGCCGTGACGCGCGAGCACCTGGGCCGTCAGATCCAGCACCCGATCAGCGTACCCGCCGGCGTCGCGTCGCCGTACTGGTAGAACGGGTCGAAGAAGACTTCCGCTCATACCATGCGTGTGCCAGGACGCGCTTCAGTGGGTAAGATCTTCCGTGAAGCCATGCGAGCAGCTACACCACCTACAGCCCCATGCGCTACCCGCGTCTCGTCGCCGCCGAGATCCGCATCAGCAGGCCGATGATCAGAAAGTTGATCAGGACCGATGAGCCGCCGTAGGAGATGAAGGGCAGGGTGATGCCGGTGAGCGGGATGAGCCGCAGGTTGCCGCCGATGATGATGATCGTCTGCACGGCGATGATCGTGGTCAGCCCGACGGCCAGCAGCTGCTCGAAGCCACGGAAGCGGCCGGGGATGGCCAGGGCGATGTGGAATCCGCGGAAGATCAGCAGCACGTAGGCGATCAGCACGGCCAGGGTG
>JBAXES010000875.1:0-1794 GCA_037140315.1 Chloroflexales bacterium | reverse complement strand
GGGTAGGGGTGAAGCGGCGCCGCGCCGCTTCGCCCCTACCCGATGTCGCGTACAGCGACCACAACCTGCCAGATGCTCTGCTCGGTGAAGGGCACGGGGGGCAGGACGGCGTCGCCGAAGACGCTGAGCGGGCGCAGGCCGACCTCGGCGAGCAGGGCGACAAGCTCGGGGAATCCGTAGAGGCGGATGCGGTCGCCGGGGTGGGCCACGTCGAGGCCCTGGGCGGCGTCGAGGTAGCGATAGCCGATGGTGAGGGCGGCGCCGCGCGGGTCGAAGCTGGCCTCGCGCAGGACGTAGCCGGCGCCGATCTGGTACCAGCCGCTGCGGAACTCGCGCAGGTAGGCCTCGATCTGGTAGGGGTTGATGCACTGGAGCAGCAGCCGGCCGCCGGGGGCCAGGGCGCGGGCGGCCCCGGCGAGCACGCGCCGGTTGGCGGCGTCGTCGAAGAAGCCGAGGCTGCTGTTCATCACCAGCACCGCGTCGAAGCGGCCCGCGTAGGTGAGATCGCGCATGTCGCCCTGCACAAAGGAGACGCTCAGGCCGAGCTCGGCGGCCCGGGCGCGGGCGTGGGCCAGCACCGGGGCCGCCGCGTCGAGCCCGACGACGCTGAGGCCGCGGCGGGCCAGCTCGATGCTGTGGCGCCCGCCGCCGCATGCCAGGTCGAGGATCGTCTCGACGCCGCGCAGGCTGAGGGCCTGGGCCAGAAAGTCCACCTCCTGGCGGGTCAGGCCCTCGGCGTAGTCGCGGTAGTGGGCGAACTCGTGGACCTGGAGCAGCTCCTCCCACCAGTCGCGGATCGCTTCGCTCATAATGTTGAATGCTGAATGTTGAATGCTGAATGTTGAATGCCGTACATTCAACATTCAGCATTCAACATTTTATAGATCGACCTGCCTGGGCATGATCGGCAGCTCGTCGACGCGCAGGCTGGGCGGGAGCGTGCAGACCCAGAGCATAGCCTGGGCGACATCGTCGGTGGTGATCAGCTGGCGGCGGAAGGCCTCGGCGGGGTTGAGCGGGTGGATGTCGGCGTTGATCAGCCCGGCGTAGACGGTGGTGACAAAAATATTGTGCGGTCGCAGCTCCTGGGCCATGGACTGGGAGAGGCCGGCGAGGGCGAACTTGGCGGCGCAGAGGGGGCCGATGTTGGCCACGCCGACCTTGCCCACCCGCGAGCCCAGGTTGATGATCGTGCCGCTGTGCTGGCGCTTCATGTGGGGCACCACCGCCCGCGCCGTGTAGAACACCCCACTGAGGTTGGTGTCGAGCACGCTGCGCCACTCGGCGTCGCTGAAGGACTCGATGGCCGAGACCTTCATCGCCCCGCCGGCGCAGTTGATCAGGATGTCGATCCGGCCGAGCAGGTCGATCGTCTTGGCGGCGAGACGCTGCACCTGGGCCGAGTCGGTCACGTCGGTGGGGATGCTGAAGCCCTGGTGGCCCTCGGCGGCGATCTCTGAGACCAGGTGGTCGAGGCGGTCGCCGCGGCGGGCGGCGGCGATGACGGTGGCGCCCTCGCGGGCGAAGAGGCGGGCGGTCGAGTAGCCAACGCCGCTTGAGGCCCCGGTGATGATGGCGACTCGTCCTTTGAGCTTCATGATTTCTCGCTGGGCATTGCGGAGGGCGCTGGTGTTTGGATTATAGGGCCGAACCATTTGCACCGCAAATAGATCGGCGGGTGCCTAGGGCCTCGCCAAGGTCTTCGGGGCTGCGCCCCAAACCTGCTTTTTGTGTGCCAGGCAGGCACATGCCGCACTGGTTCTGCTGCGGCGCGGCGTAGCCGCGCCGCAGCAG
>JBAXES010000874.1:0-1800 GCA_037140315.1 Chloroflexales bacterium | reverse complement strand
CCCCCGGCCTAATTCCACATCCCCCGATCTACGCTATCATCCCCTCAGCCAGCGCCACGCGCGGCGCTGCCCACCCTAGGAGTGATGATGTTCTCGCTCACCGATCACCCCCACCGGCGCTACAACCCGCTCGGCGACGAGTGGGTGCTGGTCTCGCCGCACCGCACGCAGCGGCCCTGGCAGGGCCAGGTCGAGACGCCGCCGGCCGACACGCGCCCGGCCCACGACCCGGAGTGCTACCTCTGCCCGGGCAACGGGCGTGCCGGCGGGCTACAGAACCCCGATTACCACGGCACCTTCGTCTTCGATAACGACTTCGCCGCGCTGCTGCCCGATGTCCCCGCCGGCGAGTACATCGCCGGGCGCAACGACGAGCCGCCCCTGCTGCGCGCCCAGGCCGAGCGCGGCGTCTGCCGGGTGGTCTGCTTCTCGCCCCGCCACGACCTGACCCTGGCCATGCTCGACCTGCCCGCGCTCCGCGCGGTGGTGGACGCCTGGGCCGAGCAGACCAGCGACCTCGGCGGGCGGCCCGAGATCGGCTACGTGCAGGTCTTCGAGAACCGCGGCGCGATGATGGGGGCGAGCAACCCGCATCCCCACGGCCAGATCTGGGCCACCGGCAGCCTGCCCATGCACGTGTCGCGCGAGCTGGCCACCCAGCGGGCCCACTTCGCGGCGACGGGCCGGACGCTGCTCGGCGACTACCTTGAGCTAGAGCTGAGCCTCGGCGACCGGGTGATCTGCGCGAACGAGCAGTTTGTGGCCCTGGTGCCCTTCTGGGCGGTCTGGCCGTTCGAGACGATGGTCATCAGCCGGCGGGCCGCGCCCGACATCCCAGCGCTCACCGATGCCGAGCGCGCGGGCCTGGCCGACATCCTCAAGCAGCTCACCACGCGCTACGACGCCCTGTTCAACGTGTCGTTCCCCTACTCGATGGGCTTCCACCAGAGCCCGCGCGACGGCGCGGGCCACCCCGAGTGGCACCTGCACGCCCACTTCTACCCGCCGCTGCTGCGCTCGGCCAGCGTGCGCAAGTTTATGGTCGGCTTCGAGCTGCTCGGCGAGTCGCAGCGAGACATTACGCCGGAGCAGGCCGCATGGCGGCTGCGGGCGGTTTAGCCAGCCTTTAGGAGGGATGCCATGATCACCCCGATGCGTGATCGGGTCGTGCTGCTGACGGGGGCCACCAGCGGGATCGGGCGCGAGACCGCCCGCGGCCTGGCCCGCCAGGGGGCCGCGCTCATCCTGGCCTGCCGCAACCAAGAGAAGGCCAACGCCGTCTGCGCCGCCCTCCAGCGCGAGAGCGGGAACCCGCAGATCAGCGCCATGACGCTCGACCTGGCCTCGCTCAGCTCCATCAGGCAGTTCGCCGCAGACTTCCTGGCGGCGCAGCCCCAGCTGCACGTGCTGATCAATAACGCGGGCACCTTCTGTCTCCACCGGCAAGAGACGCGGGACGGGTTCGAGCAGACCATGGGCACGAACTACTTCGGCCCGTTCCTGCTGACCTGCGCCCTGGCCCCGCTGCTGGCGGCGACGCCGGGCGCGCGCATTGTCAACGTGCGCTCCGACGCCTATCGCTACGGGCGGATCGACATGGCCGACCTGCAGCTGACGCGCCGCTACGACGGCTTCCCGGCCTACGCCACCTCGAAGCTGGCGATCCAGCTCTGGACCCAGGAGCTGGCCGAGCGCCTGCGGCCGCACGGGGTGGCGGTCAACTCGCTCCACCCCGGACACGTCGCCACCGCCATCTGGCAGATGTGGCCGCGGCCCACCTGGTACCAGGCCGGCCTGCTC
>JBAXES010000873.1:0-1803 GCA_037140315.1 Chloroflexales bacterium | reverse complement strand
CCCCATCCCCTTCCTGCACCCCGCCCTCGATATCCCCTACTGTCACCACGAGCGTTGGGATGGCGGCGGCTATCCCCGCGGGCTCCAGGGCGTCGAGATCCCGCTCTCCGCGCGGATCTTCGCCCTGGTCGATGTCTGGGACGCCCTGCGCTTCGAGCGGCCCTACAAGCCGGCCTACTCCGAGGAGCACGCCCTGCAGATCATCCGCGAGCAGTCCGGCCGGCAGCTCGACCCGGCCGTGGTCGCGATCTTCCTCCAGATGCTCCCCGAGCTGCGCGAGCAAGAGGGGTGAGGGCCGCCGCCCTCAAACCCGCAATGCGACTCAGGGCTCGTGCAATGTCCCTGGGGCTGCGCCCCAGACCCAACAAAAAAGAACGTGGGGGCGGCGAAGCCGCCCCCACACCCCCCACCGGAAGGTGACATTACAGGTGCGGTCCCGCGATCAGGGGTATAATCAGCCGTTACTACTCTCCTGATAGGCCCTCGCAAGGACTGCCCGATCATGCGCAAGGGAATGACCTACGCCGCCGGTTCGTATGTGCTCTGGGGCCTGCTGCCGCTCTTCTGGCACGCGCTCAGCGGCGTGCCCGCCGTTGAGATCCTCGCCCACCGGATCGTCTGGGCCCTGTCCGTCACCCTGCTGCTCAATGTCGTCACCGGCGGTCTGCCGGCCCTCGGTGCCACCCTGCGCGACCGGCGCGTGCTGCTCACCTTCACCCTCTCGGCCCTGCTGCTCACCGTCAACTGGTTCATCTACATCTGGGCGGTCAACGCCGGGTACGTGGTGGAGACCAGCCTGGGCTACTTCATCAACCCGCTGGTGAACGTGATCTTCGGGGTGCTCTTCCTGCGCGAGCGGCTGCGCCCCGGCCAGATCGCCGCCCTGGGCGTGGCCTTCGCCGGGGTGCTCTACCTCACCGTGCTCTACGGCTCGCCGCCCTGGATCGCCCTGGCCCTGGCCTTCAGCTTCGGCTGCTACGGCCTGCTGCGCAAGACGGCCTCGCTCGGCTCGCTGGAGGGCCTGACCCTGGAGACGATCATCGCCGCCGTGCCGGCCGTGGCCTACCTGCTGTTCATCGAGGCCTCCGGCGGCGGGGCCTTCGTCCGCGCCGGCATGGGCACGACGCTGCTGCTGGTCGCCTCGGGCATCGTCACTGCGGTGCCGCTGCTGCTCTTCGCCTCCGGCGCGCGCAAGATCACCCTGGTGATGCTCGGCATCCTCCAGTACATCGCGCCGACGATCCAGTTCGCCCTCGGCGTCACCGTCTTCCACGAGGCGGTCACGCCGCAGCGGCTCGTCGGCTTCGCCCTAGTCTGGCTGGCCCTGGCGATCTATACCTTCGAGGGGGCGGCGGTCTTCAGGCAGCGGGCGCGGGCGGCGGCGTGAGGCGGATGAGATAAGAATTACACGGTTTCGCCTAAATATGGACGTTCGACAAGGGGATGCGAATCGCAATATGTTCTCGGTATGGGCGTTCTGGGAGGGATCCGCTTGCTATCTGCGGCATCTAGCCGCACCATGGTCATATGCGCGGGGCGACGCTGCCCCGCCGCCACTTCGCGGAGGAAGCATATGAGCATACGCAAGCCAGAGGGCTACCTGGAGGGTCGTCCGCTGCACCCGGAGAGCCTGATGATGGGCTACGGCTACCGCCCCGAGCTGTCGCAGGGCGCCGTCAAGTGCCCGGTCTTTCAGACATCCACCTTCGTCTTCGCGAGCGCCGAGGAGGGCAAGGCGTTCTTCGAGCTGGCCTACGGGCTGCGCAAGCAGGGGCCGAACGAGGAGATGGGCCTGATCTACAG
>JBAXES010000872.1:0-1803 GCA_037140315.1 Chloroflexales bacterium | reverse complement strand
AATCTCGAGGCGTTGCAGCAGCGGGTGCGTGAGCTGCACGCGGCCCAACACCCCGACGAGGACATCGCCCACATCCTCAATGCGGAAGGCTGGCGTGGCGCACGCGGACGCTGCTTTAGTAGTGGGATGGTGTGGGATCTGCGCAAGGCCTGGGGCCTAGCGACGATGAAAAGCAGGCCAGAGCATATTCATCCCAGCCGCTGGGAGGATGGGAGCTACTCGGTCGAAGGTGCGGCGGCAGCCGTGGGAGTATACCCGGGGACGATCCGCAAGTGGCTGCGCAGCGGGCAGCTCGCGGGACAGCAGGCAGCAAAGGGCCTGGCGTGGCATATTCCGCTGACCGATGCGCAAATCGCCCAGATTACGGCCCGCTTGGAGCAGGTGCGACAACGACAAGCAGGGCAAACGGAAGCGGCCCACAAGCGGTCGCGCGACACCGCATCAGGCAATGCCTAGCTGCCAGAAGTGCAGTGAGCAGCAGTATATAAAGGTAGTATGTACGTGGCCGGCTTTGGGCGGTATCATGAGGACAAGTCGACATCCAGACGCTCATACGTGCAGGCCGTCCCGTTCGCATCAGACAGGGCAACCAAACACTACTGCAAAACGCTGCTAATCGCTCCCAGGCAAGCAGGCTCTACACAGCGTGAGCGGTCAAGCGAAACGACGATAGGGAGGCAGTATGAAACCGTCGGCAAGACCGCGCTGCTGCGCCACTGGGCTGGGCAGGCCGGCATCGCGGCGACCTACTGGGTCGCCGAGCGCGAGCAGCCGACCTACCAGCGCCGCCGCTTCTACGCCCGCCTGCTCGGCGTGCCGCTGGAGCAGGCCCCGATCTTCGAGACCTGGCCGGATCTCTGGCATGCCGTCGCCCTCCACCTGGACGGTCGTAGCCACATCATCCTCACTGGTCGCCCGAGGAACTGGTCGCCACCTACGCCATTGTCGGCGGCATCCCGGCCTACCTGGAGTGGCTCCAGCCGGAACGTGGGCTCGTCGGCAACCTGCGCGACGTCATCCTGGCCCCCGGCAGCATGTTCCTCTCCGAGCCGACTCTCATCCTCTCCGACGAAATCCGCGACCCGCGGGTGCATCGCACGATCGTGCAGGTGATCGGCCTCGGCGCGCATGCCCTGAACGAGATCAGCGCGGCCAGCTTCGTGAGCAAGACCCACCTGCCAGCCTACCTCCAGCGGCTCCAGGAGCTGCGCCTGGTCGAGCGTCGGCTGCCGGCGACGGTACCGCCAGGCGAGCAGCAGCGCTCGCGCCAGGGGCGCTACCATCTGAGCGACCCCTTCTTTCGCTTCTACTTCCGCTTCATCGCGCCGGTGCAGGACGACCTAAACTACCAGCCCGAACTGGTACTGCCGCGCATCCAGCAGGGGCTGCGGGCCTTTGTGGGCCAGACCGCTTGGGAAGATCTCGCGCGGGACTGGGTGCGCTGGGCCGGCGCGGCCAGGACATTGCCATGGCGCCCGCAAGTGGTCGGCAGCCACTGGAGCCGGTCGGTGCAGGTCGATGTGGTGGCGATTGACTGGCAGACCCGACAGATCCTGCTCGGCGAGTGCAAGTGGGGCGACGACGCCGTCAGCCGCACCGTGGTGCGCGAGCTAATTGGCACGAAGGCACCGCTGATGCTCCAAGAGCTGCCGCAGGGCGGCCAGGGCTGGAGGGTGACCTACGCCCTGTTTGCGCGGGCCGGGCTCACCGAGGCGGCGAGTCAGGAATTGGCGGCGCACCAGGGGATCGCGGTCGATTTCCAGCGGCTGATGCACGACCTGGCGCACGAGGATGAGGATGCCG
>JBAXES010000871.1:0-1806 GCA_037140315.1 Chloroflexales bacterium | reverse complement strand
GGCCTTCCGCGCCGCCCACGGGGTGCGCTACGCCTACGCCGGCGGGGCCATGGCCGGCGGCATCTCCTCGGTCGAGCTGGTGGTCGCCCTCGGCCAGGCCGGGATGATCGCCTCGTTCGGCGCCGCCGGCCTGGTGCCCGCCCGCGTCGAGGACGCCATCCGGCGCATCCAGGCCGCCCTGCCCGCCGGGCCGTACGCCTTCAACCTCATCCACAGCCCCAGCGAGGAGGCCCTGGAGCGCCGCGCCGTCGAGCTCTACCTGCGCCACGCCGTGCGCACCGTCGAGGCCTCGGCCTTCCTCCGCCTGACCTCACACATCGTCCACTACCGCGCCGCCGGCCTGGGCCTCGACCCCGCCGGCGCGATCATCGTCGGCAACCGCGTGATCGCCAAGATCTCGCGCCGCGAGGTGGCCGAGCCGTTCATGCGCCCGGCCCCCGCCGCGCTGCTCGCGCCGCTGGTCGAGGCCGGCCTGATCACGCCGCTCCAGGCCCGCCTGGCGGGCCAGGTGCCCATGGCCGACGACATCACCGTCGAGGCCGACTCGGGCGGCCACACCGACAACCGGCCCCTGGTCTGCCTGCTGCCATCGATCATGGCCCTGCGCGACGATCTGCAGGCCCAGCTGGGCTACCCCCAGGCCGTGAGGGTCGGCGCCGGCGGCGGGATCGGCACGCCCGCCGCCGCCCTGGCGGCCTTTATGATGGGCGCGGCCTATGTGGTCACCGGCTCGGTCAACCAGGCCTGCGTCGAGTCGGGGGCCTCGCCCCACGCCCGCCGGCTGCTGGCCGCGGCCGACATGGCCGATGTGATTATGGCCCCGGCGGCCGACATGTTCGAGCTGGGGGTGAAGGTCCAGCTGCTTCGGCGCGGCACCTTCTTCCCCATGCGCGCCCAGAAGCTCTACGACATCTACCAGCGGTACGCCTCGCTAGAGGCGATCCCGCCCGCCGAGCGCGAGCAGCTTGAGCGCCAGATCTTCCGCAAGCCGATCGACGCGATCTGGCAGGAGACCGAGGCTTTCTTCGCCGAGCGCGACCCCGACCAGATCCGGCGCGCGGCCGACAACCCTAAGCGCAGGATGGCCCTGGTCTTCCGCTGGTATCTCGGCCTGTCGTCGCGCTGGATGACCAGCGGCGAGCCGGGCCGCGAGATGGACTATCAGATCTGGTGCGGGCCGGCCATGGGCGCCTTCAACGACTGGGCCCGCGGCTCGTACCTGGAGGCCCCCGAGTCTCGCCGCGCCGCCGATGTGGCCCGCCAGCTGCTCACCGGCGCCGCCTACCTCTACCGGGTCCAGCAGCTGCGCGGCTACGGCGTGGGCCTGCCCGCCGAGCTGGGCAGCTATCGGCCGGGGTGATCGATGGGAGGTGCGACCTCCCATCGACGGTTATCGGCGCAGCTACCAGGTGTTCCTTGCGTTCGGGACACAGGGCGTGTAGCGATACTGGCTGTTCGTCGGGCCGACGAGGTTCAGGTCGCGCTTGGCCGAGTTCATATGCCAGGCGTTGGCCTGCACACAGTCTGGGCTGGCGCTGTACTCAATGTTGAAGACCGCCTTCCCGCTGGCGAGGAAGCTGCTCTGGAGGACGTCGCACTCTTTGTACTGCCAGCACTCCTCGTTCAGCGACCAGTCGAAGTACTGCGCTAGCTCGGGCGCCTCAGTCGTGTTCCCCTTCAGCCCGACCGAGAGGCCGAGCGCGTGCGCCGTCGCCGCGATCTGGATGTTGTAGGCATTATTTTGCGCTTTCGTGATCGGAAAGCCGGGGTTGTTGCTCCACACTTCCGTCTCGTCAGGCTCGATCG
>JBAXES010000870.1:0-1809 GCA_037140315.1 Chloroflexales bacterium | reverse complement strand
GGCCTGGCGCGCGAGCCCAGAGTCGGCCCATGTTCGCCCGCTGCCGATCGAGCTGCTGCCCGATCGCGTGAGCCTCGTCAGCCTGGGCGCTCCCCCGCTCGCCGACATCCGCGCGGGCCTGGTCGCGCCGATCGGTCGCGAGAGCGCGGGCCTGGCCGTGGCCGAGCTGCGCCTGAGCGACGAGTCTCCGCACGCGCTGATCGTCGGCCCTCGGCGCAGCGGCAAGACGACGGCCATTGCCACGATCCTGTCCGGCCTCGCCGCCGCCCACGGCCCGGATGAGCTGGAGCTGATCATCCTCGACGGCCCGCGCGGCGGCCTGGCCGGCCTGCGCGAGCTGCCTCAGACCACACACTACGCGCGGGCCGAGCAGGGCGTCGATCCGCTGATCGCCGCCGTGGCCGGCCTGCGGGGCGCCCCAGCCTCTTCTCGGCGGCACCTGATCGCCATCGACGACTACGCCCTCTGCCGCGAGCGTCTGCGCGACCAGCTCGCCCAGAGCTACGGCCCCGAGCTGAACCTGCTGGCGAACCTCTGCGACCTGGCCCAGAGCGGGGTCGCGCAGGGCGTGCATATCCTGCTGGCGACCACGATGGTCTACGCCGACGACGCGCTGCTGCGCGCCCTCGACGGCGGGCGCTGCGGGGCCATCCTCTGGCCGGGGCGCTACGAGGGCGGGACGCGGCTGCTCGGCGTGGGCCTGCCCCTGGCCGAGCAGCGCGACGCGGAGCAGCCGCCGGGCCGGGCGCTGCTCGTGCGTGAGGACGCGCAGGCGACCATCCAGATCGCCTGCGCGTAGGGGCCTCGCACGGTGAGGGCGTGGGAGAGCCTCGCTCTCCCACAAAAAGGCGCGGCGTAGCCGCGCCGCAGCAGCACCAGTGTGGCATGAGCATTAGGGCGGCAGCCCTACATTTGATCAGGAGGACGCCGATGACTCAGCCGACCCCGACGATCACGGTGACGCTGCACTGGCAGGGCGGGTCCGGCCCGCGCTCGGCCAATATCATCGCGGAGGACAGCCCGCCCGGCGAGCTGCTGCCGATCTTGGCGGCCGGGTGTGGGCTGCCCGAGCGTGACCCCCAGGGCGCGCCGATCCGCTACCTGCTGCGGCTGGGCGCGGGCGGCGGGCGGCCCCTGGACTCCAGCAGGCCCCTCGGCGCGCAGGGCGTGTGCGACGGCAGCCACCTCTGGCTGAGCGCGCCGAGGGCCGCCGCCGGCGCGCCCAGCTACTGCGCCCTGGCCCTGCCTGATGGCGGCGCGCTGCTGGTGCCGCCCTCGGGGCTTGTGCTCACGCGCGGCTGGCTGCTGCGCGCCCTTGATCTGCTCCACCCCGAGGCCCACGCCCGCGAGCTGCGCCTGCTCGACGCGGGCCGCTCGGCCTACCGCTTTGTCTCCAACCGCCCGCACTGCGCCCTGGCCCCCGCCGGCCCGGGGGCCTGGCAGGCCGCCACCGACCGCGAGGACGTGGACACCCTGCTGAATGGCTCGCCCCTGTCGCCCCGCCGCCCCGCCGCGCTCGCCGACGGCGATAGCCTGCGGCTCGGCGCGGGCGGGCCTGCGCTCAGCATCGCGCTGCTGTGATGCTATCCAGCGGGGGTTTGGGGCGCAGCCCCAGGCGAGCGCCTACCGCTCCACAAAGACCACCGCGGCCCGCTGCTCGGGGGCACCGCTCAGGTAGACGGTGGTGGCCGCGCCGGAGTCGCCGCCGCCCGGCGTCCAGAACAGCACGACGCTCCAGGTTGAGGCGCCGAGCCCGCAGCGGCCGGTGTATCCGCCCGCGTCGGTCTGGCACTGGTAGCTGTGCTCCCC
>JBAXES010000869.1:0-1816 GCA_037140315.1 Chloroflexales bacterium | reverse complement strand
GCTTCAAGAAAGGGATACCCCATGACCAAGCGTTTGAGCATGCTTCTTCTGTTTAGTGTGCTGGCAGTCCTGATCGCCGGGTGTGCAACCCAGTCGGGTGGCGTGTTACCGCAATTGGTGGTTACTGCCACTCCCACGGTTCGCCCCCACCGGACCACGCCGAGGTCGGAGGGGTCCAATCCATCGCGGCCGGACTCGCCACGTCCTCCACCGCGACCGTCGAAAAATTCGGGTCCTGCAACCGCTCGACCTTCATCGCCGCCAACGCCGACTTCACCGTGCTGGAGCAGATCGAGTCCCTGTGGGAAGACATCAAGCGCGACGTGCGCCCGCGCAGCCCCACCGTGCAGGCCCTGCTGCACAGCATCCGCCCGATCGACGTGGAGGGCAACACGATCGTGCTACTGGCCTCATCGCAGTTCCACAAAGATAGCCTGGAGAAGCCGCCGAACCGCAAGATCGTCGAGGATGTGATCAACAAGCAGCTCGGCGCGGTGTTCGCCATCCGCTGCACGATCGAGACCAAGGCGGAGACGCGCGACCTGCGCGGGCAGATCCGCGAGGCGCGCAAGGACGACCTGGTGCGCGCGGCGATGAATATCTTCGAGGCCCACATTGTCGATATTGAGCCCGACGCCTGATCTTGTCGAAGGCCGGGGCGTTGTGGTAAGCTAAGCAAACCCGATCACAATAAGGAGCAACCAATGAACCCACGTCAGCTACAGCAGATGGCCCAGCAGATGCAGCGCCAGATGCAGAAGATTCAAGAGGAGCTCGGCGTCGCAATCGTTGAGGGCAGCGCCGGCGGCGGGGCGATCACCGTGAAGATGAACGGCCACCGCGAGCTGCAGGCGATCACGATCTCGCCCGAGGTGGTGGACCCCGCCGACGTGGAGATGCTCCAGGACCTGCTGCTGGTCGCCTTCAACGACGCCTCGAAGAAGGCCCAGGAGATGGCCGAGCAGCGCATGGGGCCGCTCACCGGCGGGATGAAGGGCATACCGGGGCTGTTTTAATGTTGAATGTTGAATGCTGAATGCAGCACACTGCCTCAACATTCAACATTCAGCATTCAGCATTCAGCATTCAGCATTCAGCATTCAGCATTCATATGACATCACGCGGAGACAGCGGCATAATCGTCGAGCCGGTGGCGCGGCTGATCGAGGAGCTGGGCAAGCTCCCCGGGATCGGCCCGAAGACGGCCTCGCGCCTGACGTTCTTCCTGCTGCGGGCCGAGGAGGGCCAGGCCCGCGCGCTGGCCCAGGCCATCCTGGAGGTGAAGGAGCAGGTGACGTTCTGCACGCGCTGCTTCAACATCACGGTGGGCGAGCTGTGCCTGATCTGCCAGAGCCACAGCCGCGACCAGAGCAAGATCTGTGTGGTGGAGGAGCCCCTGGACGTGCTGGCGATCGAGCGCACCGGGGCGTTCCGCGGGCTCTACCACGTGCTGCACGGCCACATCGCCCCGCTGGAGGGGATCTACCGCGAGGACCTAAAGATCGACGAGCTGCTGGCGCGCGTGCGCGGCGAGCCGGTGGACGAGATCATTCTGGCGATGAACCCGAACACCGAGGGCGAGGCGACCGCCTTCCTGCTGCTGAGAGACCTGGCGCCCCTCGGGGTGCGGGTGACGCGCCCGGCGCGTGGCCTGCCCACCGGCGGAGACCTGGAGTGGGCCGACCCGGACACGCTGAGCTCCGCCATGGAAGGCCGGCGCGAGCTGTAGAACTAAGGAACCCCCCGATGAGCCTGACCGATATCATCAATGAGGCGATCGACAAGATCTCGGGTGCCCTCTTCGCGGGCGTGATCG
>JBAXES010000868.1:0-1818 GCA_037140315.1 Chloroflexales bacterium | reverse complement strand
CACCATCAGCCAGAACATCGCGGCGATGCAGATCGTCGCGCCCGGCGGCCCGGCGCCCACGCCCGCCTTGCGCGTGCTGACGGCCGAGGGCATCGCGATCCCCACAGCAGCGGCCCAGGCGCCCGCAACACTCGGCCCGCCCGCCGCCGGCCCAAGCGCCGCGCGTGGGGCCGAGCCGCCGGGGCCGCCGCCGACGCCCATCCCGACAATGGCCGGCGCGCCGGCGGGGTTTGTCCCCAGCCCGACGCCGATCCCGCTGCCGAGTATTGCTGGCGGAGCGCCGGCGCGCCTGCCCACCCTGATGCCCACCGCGCCGATCATCCCGGTCTCCGGCCGCGCCGTGAACGTGCTGCTCCTTGGCAGCGACCGGCGGCCCGGCGAGAGCTGGACCACCCGCTCCGACGCGATAGTGGTCATCCACCTTGACCCGGGGCGCCAGCGGGTGGCGCTGCTCTCGCTGCCGCGCGACCTGATCGTGCCCATCCCCGGCTACGGCCAGGCCCGGATCAACGCGACCACGGTGTACGGCGACCTGAGCCCGGAGCTCGGCGGCGGCGTGGCCCTGGCCCGCCGCACCGTGAGCGAGTACCTGGACATCCCGATCGACTACGTGCTGCGCACCGACTTCCACGCCTTCATGGCGGCGGTGGATGCCATCGGCGGGGTCGATGTCGATGTGCCGGAGGCCCTCTACGACCCGGAGTACCCGACGATGGACTACGGCTATATGGAGGCCTCGTTTGCGCCGGGTCTGCAGCATATGGACGGGGAGACGGCCCTGATCTACGCGCGCGTCCGCCACTCCGACAGCGGCTACGCCCGCAACCGCCGCCAGCAGCTGGTGCTCCTGGCCATCCTTAACCAGGTGCGCCAGCACAACATCCTCGCCCAGGTGCAGATGATCTCTGACCTGACCACCGCCCTGCGCGACGATATCCAGACCGACATGAGCTTGGAGCGCATGCTCGGGCTGGCCTGGGCCTTCCGCAGGGTCTCGCCTGCCGCAGTGGAGCGCTACGCCCTGGACGAGACGATGGTGAGCGAGGGGGTGTTGGCCGACGACCCCTACGCCACCTTCGCGGCGTCGGGGGCGATACCCATGTTGGTTCGGCAATTGGTTGACGGGCCGTAGGGGCGCAGCAGGGGCGCCGCGCCCCTGCTGCGCCCCTACGGCGCCGCGACATACACGGCGATGGCGTCGGGGACGGGCCGGCCGGGGCGGTCCCACACGGGGTGACCGCGCCAGACGGCCTGGGCGGAGGTGTCATCATCGCCGCCGAGCGCGTCGGAGCAGCCCATCTCGCGCAGCGCGCGGGCGAGGTCTTCGCCGACGATGCCCTGGGTGGTAGCAAGCACCAGGAAGGACTCGCCGCCGGGCAGCTCGCCGACGCCGATGGCCGTCTTGGGGGAGGTGCCAGCGTAGATCTTCTTGCGCCAGGCGAGCTCGACGAAGTCCTCGCCGAGGGGGTTAAAGGGCAGGAGCGCATCCGTGGGCCGGTCGGCGGCGAGGCTGGCGACGCGGCCACGCCAGAGGATCACCGGCCCGGCCCCGGCGGCCTGAGCGCAGCCGGCCAGGGCCGCCGCATCGAAGAGGCCGATCTTGGCGCGCCGGTCGGGGGTGATGCAGAGGGCGGATCGCCCGGCGTTCACCCGGAGCACCACGCTGTCGATCACCACGCTGCCCTCGTCCGATGTGCGGGCGTCGCCGTGGAACCCGAAGGCCATCGCGGCCACCAGATCCATGCCGGCGCGGGCGGCGTAGGGCGCGGCGGCCATCTGGGCGACTGGCACCAGGTGCTGCCGACCGTCGGCCCAGAC
>JBAXES010000867.1:0-1819 GCA_037140315.1 Chloroflexales bacterium | reverse complement strand
ACACCACCGACCAGAGCGACGAGTCGCTCAAACGCGAGCACGGCCACTACGGTCGCTCCAGCAGCGTCGGCGGCAGCGGCTCGCCCGCCCAGCTCACCAACTGCCCCTGGTGCGGCGCGAAGATCCAGGCCGAGAAGGGCCACATCCAGGTGGATAAGCACACCCGCCGCACGATGATCTACTGCGGCGACCCGCTCGGCGACTGCCCCTTCTCGCGCAAGCAGAGTCCCGGTGAGGGGCTGCCCGTCCTCGTCGTGGACGAGGACATCTACCGGCGTCTGCCCGCCCTGCTGATCGCCACCGTGGACAAGTTCGCCCAGCTGCCCTGGAACGGGGCGACCGGCATGCTCTTCGGCCAGGTGGATGGCTACTGCCCGCGCCACGGCTTCCGCTCGCCGGATCTCGATGACAAGGAGCGCCACCCATCCCAGGGCGGCTCCCCAGCGGTGCAGGTGCTCAAACACAACCCGCTGCGCCCGCCCGATCTGATCATCCAGGACGAGCTGCACCTGATCAGCGGCCCGCTGGGCACCCTGGTCGGGCTCTACGAGGCGGCGGTGGATCGCCTGGCCTCCTGGGATGTCGGCGGCACGCGGGTGCGCCCCAAGGTGATCGCCTCGACCGCGACTATCCGCCGGGCGCCCGATCAGGTTCACGCGCTGTTCCTGCGCCAGGTGGCGGTCTTCCCGCCCCAGGGCCTCGACGCCGATGATACCTTCTTCGCCCGCCAGCAGAAGGACACCGCCGTCGATCCCGGCCGGCGCTACCTGGGCATCTGTGCCATCGGCAAGCGCCAGAAGGCCGCGCTCATCCGGGTCTCGACCGCGTTTCTGGCCGCCGCCCAGAAGCTCTACCTGGACTACGGCACGCACGTCGATCCTTGGATGACCCTGGTAGGCTACTTCAACGCGATGCGCGAGCTGGGCGGGATGCGCCGCCTGGTGGACGATGATATTCGTTCGCGGCTGAACCAGACCCACCGACTGGGCCTGGCCCGCCGCCGCCCGCCGACCCTGGAGGAGCTGACCTCGCGCAAGGGCGCGACCGACATCCCGCGCATCCTCGACCTGCTGGAGGTACGCTTCGACCCCGTTGACGAGGCCAAGCGCGACGCGGCCCGCAAGCGCGGGGCCAAGGTCGATCTGCCGACCCCGCTCGATGTACTGCTGGCCACCAATATGATCTCGGTCGGCGTGGACGTGAAGCGCCTCGGCCTGATGGTGGTCTCCGGTCAGCCGAAGACCACCGCCGAGTACATCCAGGCCACCAGCCGGGTCGGCCGCACCCACCCCGGCCTGGTCTGCACGATCTTCACCTGGTCGCGGCCGCGCGACCTCTCGCACTACGAGCAGTTCGAGCACTACCACGCCACCTTCTACCAGCAGGTCGAGGCGCTCTCGGTGACGCCCTTCGCCGCCCAGGCCCTGCGCCGCGGGCTGGCCGCGCTGCTGGTCACGCTCGTGCGCCTGCTGGGCGATGAGTTCAACGCGAACGACCGTGCCGGTCGCGTGGTTGCGTCCCACCCCTACGCAACCGAGGCCATCCGCATCCTCACCGAGCGCGCCGCCCTGGTGACCGGGCAGCACGCACGGGGGGTGGAGGTCGAGCAGACCCTGCGTGCCCTGCTCGATAGCTGGCACGATCATGCCAGTCGCACCACGGGCGGGCGAATCCTCGGCTACAAGCCCAAGAAAGATGGCCTGACCGTGGGGTTGCTCAAAGGCCCCGATGCCGGTCGCTGGGACGACTTTACCTGCCTCAACTCGCTCCGCGACGTGGAACCCGGCGTTAACCTAGTGTTGGGGGATGGGGATTGGGG
>JBAXES010000866.1:0-1823 GCA_037140315.1 Chloroflexales bacterium | reverse complement strand
CCTGGGGGCCTGGCGCGAGGCCGGCTCCCCCGGCGGCGAGCCGCGCGTGGCCATCCTCGACTGGCCCGGCCTGCCCACCGCCACCGAGTTCGAGATGTTCCGCGACTTCTTCGCCGAGCACAGCCTGCCGGCGGTGATCTGCGCCCCCGACGACCTGCGCTTCCGCGCGGGCCGGCTCCTCGCCAGCGTCGCGGGGGCCGAGACGCCGATCACGATCGTCTTCAAGCGCGTGCTCACCAGCGAGTTCCTCACCCACTACGGCGCCGAGTCGCTGGGGCACCCGCTCGTGCGCGCCTACGCCGCCGGGGCCTGCGTGGTGGTAAACTCATTCCGCGCCAAGCTGCTGCACAAGAAGTCGGTCTTCGCCCTGCTTGGCGACGAGCAGTTCCATGCCGACTTTACGCCAGAGGAGCGCGCCGCCGTCGCCCGCCACATCCCCTGGACGCGCGTGCTGCGCCCCGGCCAGAGCAGCTACCAGGGCGAGGCGATCGACCTGCTGGCCTTCACGCGGGCCAACCGCGACCGGCTGCTGCTCAAGCCCAACGACGAGTACGGCGGCAAGGGCATCACCATCGGCTGGGAGAGCAGCGCCGACGAGTGGGACGCCGCGATCAAGGCTGGCCTGGAGTCGCCCTTCGTGGTGCAGGAGAAAGTCACCATCGCCTACGAGCCCTACCCGGCCCTGGTCGATGGCCAGGTGGTGATCGGCCAGCGCCTGGTGGACAGCGACCCCTTCCTCTTTGGCGCTGAGGTTGACGGCTGCCTCTGCCGGCTCTCAACCGTCACCCTGCTGAATGTCACCGCCGGGGGCGGCAGCACGGTGCCTGTGTTTGTGATCGGCGAGTGATGGTGTCGCCGCAGAGTCGCCCCCCCGCTCCCGCGCGCGCGAGCGGGGGCTGGGGGGTGAGGGCCGCGATCTCGCTTATCGGCCTGGCCCTCACCGCCCTGCTGCTGACCCTGGCGATGCGCTACCCCGCGCCCCAGGTGATCGACGTCGGCGCGCCCGGGGACGCCTACTTCCTGGCGAACTTCTACCCCGCCGAGTCCGGCGCGCGCTGGAGCGCGCCCGGCGCCCGCCTGCTGCTGCCCGCCTCCGCCCAGGGGCCGCTGGCCCTGACCATGCGCCTGCGCGGGGCGCCCTTCGCCGCGCCCGCCGACCTGCGGCTGGCCCTGGTGCGCGCCGGGCAGCCGGCCGGGGCCTTCGGCACGGACACCGGGTGGAGAATCTACCGGGTGCTCCTGGCCCCCGGCGGCATGGATGCGCCTATCGGCGGCCAGGCGGCCCTGGATCTGGTCATCCCCCCCGCCTCGCCCGGCCCCGCCGACCCGCGGCCCCTCGGCGTCGTCCTCGGCCGCGTGGACCTGCGGGGCATCGGCCCCGCGCCCCTCGGCCCGCCGCTGGCGCGGGCGCTGCTGATCGCCTGGGCGCTGGGGGTGATTACGCTCACAGCAGGGCGAACCTGGCGCGGTGCGCTGCGCCCCTACGCGGGGGCGGGGATGTTGGCGGCAGGAGTGGGGCTGGCCCTGTGGGCCTGGCGCGACCCCGGCGGCTTCACGTGGGCCGTGCCGGACCCGCCGATCTGGCTACTGGTGGCCGGGACGATGCTGGCGGTCGTGTGGCCCATGGCTATCAATATGTCCCTGATGACCTTGAGCGCCATGAGCATCATGATTCGCCCCTTCCAGTGGGCGGTGAGTATGCTGGTGGCCGGCCACCTGGCCCTGCTGCTGCCGCTGCCCTGGCGCGGGCTGGGCGCGCTGGCCGTGCTCGGGCTGCCGGGGTGGCTGGCCGCGCCAGGGCAGCGGCAGCAGCAGGGCCAGGT
>JBAXES010000865.1:0-1830 GCA_037140315.1 Chloroflexales bacterium | reverse complement strand
TCGGCCGTGGGCCCTTCCAGCATTCGTTTCGCATCAGTTGGTAAGGTACGACGGGCGCTGTGACGGCCATTGGGCGTAAAAAAGCGGTGCAGGCCGAAGCGCTGCCCCGTTCCTCTCCCCATCACTTGGCCTTGAGCGTTCCGCCGGAGCGGCCGTCCTCGTCACAACTCTGCCAGAGTATCACGGCTTCGTCAGCTTGTCAAATTACTTCGTGACTTGCTGCACCGACCGCGCTCAACTGACGGGGCGCAGTATAGCAACGAGGGCCGGATCTGTCAAATATTACAGGTTCACCTCACCCCTGCGCTTGCGCTCACGGAGATTGAAGGATATGGCGATCCTAGCACTGGAATTGTACAAAGAGTACAAAGAAATACGCCACTCAACTGTTGAAAAGGTACAAGTCGTCTGCTAAAATAGTGGGCACATAATCTGCAATGAAGCAGCCTGGAGGTTTGGTGTGGCTACTATTTATCCTTTGCAAAGCATTCTCCTTGGCCTGATGGGATGGGCAGCAACGTCGCTGGTGGTCATGAGCGCCTCCCGGCTAACGACAAATGATCGTCGCGCGATGATTGTCTGCGGCTGGATGCTCTGGATGATCCCTGCCTTTGGCGCGCTAGCGTATCGCGGCATGATCAGCACTGAGACCGCCGCCCTCTACTGCGGCATCACGACGGTCTGCCTCACGCTTGTCGTCGTCGTTGGCTCGCTGCGCACGCACACACGACTATAGCCTTGTATCACCCCCCCCCTGAAACACCAATGGTCGCCGTGACGTTTGTCACGGCGACCATTGGTGTTTGTCTCGGGGCAAGCTGGGATAAGAGTCGTACTATGGATAATCCGCACAAGACACACGCACTTGCCGCCCAACCGCCCTTATGCTATAATCCGCCACTAGCGATGAGCCGTACTGGCAGGTAGCACTGCGCTACCTGCCATCTTCTGTGTCAGATCGTAGCGGGCTGCGCCCGTTGTGTCTGCGGCTCCCCGATAAGCATAGCGTACAGGTGCAGAACGAAAGGAGCGACGGGCAATGTCGCAGCAGATTATGACCGAGCTGGCCCAGCGCCAGTATAAGCAGGATATCCCCGAGTTTCGGGTCGGCGACACCGTCCGCGTCGGCGTGAAGGTGGTTGAGGGCACCCGCGAGCGCGTCCAGGAGTTTGAGGGCGTGGTGATCCGTCGCCGCAGCGGCGGGATCAACGAGAACTTCACCGTGCGCCGGATCGCTTCCCACGGAATCGGCGTCGAGCGCACATTCCTGCTCCACGCGCCCCGCCTCGACAGCATCAAGGTGATGCGCCGCGGCAAGGTGCGACGGGCCAAGCTCTACTACCTGCGTGGCCTCACGGGTAAGGCAGCCCGCATCAAAGAGCGCCGGGACTAATGCTGAGCTGCGATCATGTAAGGGCGCAGCAGTCGCTACGCGGCCGCTGCGCCCTTACGGTCGCTCGCCTCATCCGCTGGGGCTTCGAGCGGCTCTACCGCGAGCTCGCGTGGTCGTATGACGCAGTCGCCGCAGCGGTGTCGGGCGGGCTCTGGCAGCGCTGGGGCCTTGTGGTGCTGCCCTTTCTGCGCGGGCGCGTGCTGGAGATCGGGTTTGGCCCCGGCCACCTCCAGCTAGCCCTCGCTGCGGCAGGCCGCCCGGCCTGCGGGGTCGACTCCTCGCCCCAGATGATATCAATCGCCCGCCGCCGACTTCGCCGCGCCGGACACCCCGCCCGCCTCGCCCGTGGCAGCGCACAGCAGATCCCCCTCGCCTCAGCAGCGTTCGACACCGTCCTTGCCACCTTCCCCGCCGAGTATATCGCCGACCCGCGCACC
>JBAXES010000864.1:0-1840 GCA_037140315.1 Chloroflexales bacterium | reverse complement strand
CACTCGTAGCCGTTCGTCACCTCGCGGACATCGTCCTTGAAGCGCTTGAGGCTGCTGATCTTGCCGTCGTGGAGCACCGCGCCGCTGCGCAGCACGCGCACGCTCTGGCCGGTGCGCGTCACCTTGCCGTCGGTGATATACAGGCCCGCCACCACCTCACGCGAGGGCAGCCGGAAGGTGTTGCGCACATCCGCGTAGCCCTCGACCACCTCTTTGTAGGTGGGCGCCAGCATACCGACCAGGGCCTTCTTGATATCGTCGGTGAGCTGGTAGATGATGTTGTAGAAGCGGATGTCGATACCCTGCTGCTCGGCCGCCCGCCGCGCCGCTGGGTCGGGCCGGACGTTGAAGCCGATAACGATCGCCTGGCTGGCCGCCGCGAGGTTCACATCGCCCTCGGTGATCGCGCCGGTGGCCTTATGCAGGATCCTGATCTGCACCTCGCCCTGCGAGCTGCTGAGCTGGCCGAGCTGGTGCTCGATCGCGCCGATTGAGCCCTGCACGTCAGCCTTCACAATAACGTTGAGGTCCTTGATCTGGCCCTGCTGCACCTTGCTGAACAGATCCTCCAGGGTGGTGCCGCGCACCATCCCCACCGCCTCCATGCGCGTCTGCCGCTGGCGCTGCAGCGCGATCTCGCGGGCGACCGCCAGGTCATCCACGACCTGAAGGATGTCGCCGGCGTGGGGCACCCCATCAAGGCCGAGGATCTCCACCGGCATCGAGGGCTCAGCGAAGCGCAGGCGCTTGCCGCTATCGTTGAACATCGTCTTGATCTTGCCGGACACGCCGCCCACCAGCACATTGTCCTCGGGGCGCAGAGTGCCGTTCTGGATGAGCACCGTGGCCACCGCGCCGCGGTTCTTATCCAGCTCGGCCTCGATGATCGTGCCGACCGCCGGGGCGTCGGGGTTCGCCTTGAAGTCCTCAAGGTCGGCCACCAGCAGGATCATCTCCAGCAGCCCGTCGATATTGATCTTCGCCTTGGCCGAGACCTCCACCGAGGGCACATTGCCGCCGTAGGACTCGACGATCACGTCGTTGGCGGCGAGCTGCTGCCTGATCCGGTCCAGGTTCGCCGTCGGTAGATCGATCTTGTTGACCGCCACGATCATCGGCACGCCGGCCGCCTTCACGTGCGAGATCGCCTCGATCGTCTGCGGCATCACGCCGTCGTCGGCGGCCACCACCAGGATCACGATGTCGGTCGCCTGGGCGCCGCGGGCGCGCATCGCGGTGAATGCCTCGTGGCCAGGCGTATCCAGGAAGGTGATCTTGCGGTGGTTGACCTCAATCTGGTAGGCACCGATATGCTGGGTGATACCGCCAGCCTCGCCCTCAGCCACCCGCGCCGAGCGGATCGCGTCGAGGAGCTTCGTCTTACCGTGGTCAACGTGGCCCATGATCGTCACCACCGGCGGGCGCGTCCGCATCTCGCCCTCGGCCTGGGCGGCCAGCACATCCTTGACATTATCGACAATGCCGGCCATCTGCTCCGGCACCGTCTCGGTCGTCTCGATGTTGAAGTCGACCGCGATCAGCGCCGCCGTCTCATAGTCGATCTGCTGGTTAATGTTAGCCAGCACGCCGCCCTTCATCAAGGACTTAAGGATCTCTGACGCACCGATACCAGTGGCCTCCGAGAACTCGCGGATGGTCATGATGCTCTGGAGCTCAACCGGGCCACGCGGGCGCGCCGGGAGCCGTGGCGGAGGCGCGCTCGCCGGCGATGACCGCGCCGCTGCCGGACGACGTGGTCAGGGAATGGCTGCTGCCGGCGGTCTACCACCGCCTGCGCACCGGTCGCGGCCAGCATGTGGAAGTGCCCATGCTCGAGACG
>JBAXES010000863.1:0-1843 GCA_037140315.1 Chloroflexales bacterium | reverse complement strand
TGAGCATGGCCGGCTGGGTGATCGCCGTCTGCATCAGCTCGCGCTCGGCCTTCTTGAGCACCTCCGGGTCGTCGCTATCTACAAACAGGTAGCTCGTGAGCGGGCGCCCGAGGATCGGCGTCATCACCGCGTCCGCCTCGCTGAAGACGGCGGCCACCTCTGGCGAGACCTTCGCCAGCTCGCGGCCCATGTTCAGGTACTGGCTGCCCTGGCCGGGGAAGAGCATGGCCACCTTGCCGGTGGCCGGGCCGCTGCCCCGGTAGATGCCCTGGGCCTGGAGCGCCTTCCATGCCGCCGGCACCGCCATCGCCGCCGCCTTGGTGGCCTTGGCCAGCTTGTCGTGCAGGTCGCCCCGGTCGGCGAAGTCGATGATCAGGCGCTCGGCGGCGTGCAGGTCGGTCGGGGCCGGCAGGGCTGGGGGCGGCGCCCAGCCACCGGCAACCTGCTCCAGCGTCGCCGCGACCCGCGCGCTCAGCTCGGCGGGCGTGGCGGCACCGAGGGCCAGGATGCCCCGCAGTGGCGCGGCCGCCGTCACAGGCGGCTGGGCGCCGTCGCCCGAGGCGGCCGCGCCGGAGAAGCCGGCGTAGACCTTCGGCCCGGTCCGGATCATGCCGGGCATATATTCCTCCAGAACCAGGTGAAAGTTGGTGCCGCCGAAGCCGTAGGCGCTCACCCCGGCGCGGCGCGGCGTGCTGCCCCGGCGCTCCCACTGCTCGGCCGTGTGGATGAGGCGGAACGGGCCTGCGGCGAAGTCGATATGCGGGTTCTGGCGCTCGGAGTTGAGCGTCGGTGGCAGCACCTTCTCGTGCAGCGCGAAGATCGCCTTGAGCATGCCCGCCGCGCCGGCCCCGGCCTTCAGGTGGCCGATATTGCTCTTGGCCGAGCCCAGGCCGATGCTGCCGCGCTCGGCCCCGCTAAAGACCTTCGTCAGGCTCTCGACCTCGGTCACATCGCCGACGCGGGTGCTTGTCCCGTGGGCCTCGACCAGCGAGCAGGTGGCCGGGTCGAGCCCGGCGTTGCGCCAGGCCCGCTCGATCGCATAGACCTGGCCGACCGGGTTGGGCGCGGTGATGCCCTTGCCCTTGCCGTCGGACGAGGCCCCCAGGCCGCGGATGACCGCGTAGATCGTGTCGCCGTCGCGCTCGGCGTCGCTCAGGCGCTTGAGCAGGAACATCGCGCCGCCCTCGCCCATCACAAAGCCATCGGCGCCATCGCCGAAGGGGCGGGTGCCGGTGGCGCTGAGCGCGCCGATCTTGCAGAACTTCACGAAGGTGGACGGCCCCATGTTGCGGTCGATGCCGCCGGTCAGCACGGCGTCTACCCGCTCGTCATCCAGCAGCTCCACGGCGGCGTCGATGGCGGCGAAGGTAGAGGCGCATGCGGCGTCGGCGATGAAGTTCGGCCCGCGCAGGTTGAGCAGGTTGGCCACCCGACCGGCCACAATATTCGCCAGCTCGCCCGGCATCGAGTCCTCGGTGATCTGCGGCAGCGCCCGGTCTAACTGGTTGTGGAACTGCGCGATCAGCTCGGCCTGGGCGGCCGGGGGCAGGGTGCGGAAGATCGGGGTGGCCCGCAGCCAGGCGGCGAAGTCGGGGAAGACCACCCGCTGGTTGGTCAGGTAGTGCAGCTCGCCGCCCATGGCCGTGCCGAGGATCACGCCGGTGTTCTCAGTGTTGAGCGGTCGGTCGGGGTAGCCGTAGTCGCCGAGGGCCTCGGCGGCGGTCGTCGTCGCCCACTGCTGGCTCGGGTCCATCGCCTGGGCCACCTTCGGCGGCATACGGTAGCGCTGCCAGTCGAACTGGAAGTCGCGCACCCAGCCACCGATCTTCGAGTAGGTCTTATC
>JBAXES010000862.1:0-1845 GCA_037140315.1 Chloroflexales bacterium | reverse complement strand
ATCCGGGTGCGCGGCTGTCTCTCGCGCCCGATGCTGCGCTACCACCCGCAGCACCCGAGCTGTCCGGCGTACGTGCGCGCCGCCGAGTGGGAGCGCCGGGTGAAGCAGCCCGGCGGCTACGCCCTCGGGCGCGATGGCCGCCCGACGGCCAGCCTCGACCGCACCGATGTGCCCGCCGGGGTGCGCCTGAACAACCCCTGGCGGCGACCGAAGGCCGGCGGACGTGGCCCGAGCCTGGAGCGCATCCTGGAGCATATCCTGGTCGGATTTGGCAGCACCACCCAGCCCACCGCGCCCGACATCGTCGCGCTGCTGGGCTTCTTGCAGGATGGCAGCTTTCTGATCGCCGCCGATCTGTTCGGCGCCCGTGATCGCGTGAATCTGCTCCAGGTCAACGCTGAAGCGATCCGGCTATGCCTCGTGGCCGATGCCGAGCGGCTGCGCTGCGGGGTCTGCGCGCTCCCGATGGCCGGCGCGCGAGTTGGCCAGCCCTGCCCGCGCTGCCACGGCCGGCTCATCGCCTGGCCGGCGGCGGAGGTCGATGCGAACCGCACGGTGCGGCGCATCCGGGCGGCGGAGGTCATCCCGCTGGTGGCCGCCGAGCACACCGCCCAGGTACCGAACAGCGACCGCGCGGTGATCGAGGCCAACTTCAAGGCGCGCCCGGCGGTGTCGCCGCTGAACCTGCTGGCCTGTTCGCCGACCTTGGAGATGGGCATCGACGTGGGCGGGCTCGACGCGGTCATCCTGCGCAACGTGCCGCCCCGGCCCGACAACTACGCCCAGCGCGGCGGGCGCGCCGGCCGGCGCACGCGGGTGGGCCTGGTGCTTGGCTACGCCCGTAACACGCCCCACGACCAGTACTTCTACGACAAGCCCACCGAGATGATCGCCGGCGAGGTGCCGGCCCCCGCCCTGGCCCTGGGCAACCGCGACGTTATCTTGCGCCACCTCAGCGCGATCGCCTTCGGCGCGGCCGAGCCGGGCCTGGCCGGCAAGATGCTGGCCTACATCAACCCGCAGGGCGTGATCGACCAGGTGGCCGTCGATGCCCTGATCGCCGGCGTGCGCGCCCAGGTCGGCCACGCGGTGGAGCTGGCCGAGGCCGCCTGGGGGGCCGATATCCTGCCGGCGGCGGGGCTCAGCGCGAACAACTTGCGCGCCAGTCTGGAGCAACTGCCGGAGCGGACGCAGGATGTCTTCAACCGCATGGCCCGCCAGGTGGTCGAGCTGCGCCAGGCCATCGAGCGCTTCAACGTGGACCTCCAGCGCGGGCGCGACGTCATCCGCGCGGCGGATCTGATCAACCGCCTGCTCGGCGCGGGGGGCGGCGAGGGCGACGCCGACGACCGCTCCTCGGGCTACCCGCTGCGCCGCTTCGCCGAGTTCGGCCTGCTGCCCGGCTACGAGTTCCCCAGCGAGCCGGCGGCCCTGCGCCTGCACGGCGACCGGCACGAGGACGATCCGATCAGCGTCGCGCGGCGCTTCGGCATCGCGCAGTTCCAGCCCTCGGCCACGGTCTACGCACGTGGGGCGCGCTGGAAGGTGCTCGGCCTCGATACGGCCTCGCCCTGGAACCCGCGCGGCGACGGGCCAAGCTGGCTGTATCGCCAATGTCGCCGCTGCACCCTGCGCTACCACGCCGATGAGCCGGCCTGCCCGCGCTGCGGCGCCGCCGAGCCGGGGCTGACCCTGCCCGCCGCCGAGTACGCCGGCTTCCTGGCCGTGCGCGACGAGAGCCCCATCCTCGACGAGGAAGACCGCTACGCGGTGAGCAACCGCGTGGTCGGCTATCCGCAGTGGGGCGCGGGCAGGCCGGCTCATCGGCGTGGTAGCGCAGGGTGC
>JBAXES010000861.1:0-1845 GCA_037140315.1 Chloroflexales bacterium | reverse complement strand
CTGCCCTATCACCCGCCCCAGCCGCTGGATGCGCCGCACCCCGCAGCATCCCCGCCGACACCGGCGCCCGACGCCGTCGCGCCGACCGGCACGCGGGTGCTGCTGGCCGAGGATAACGAGGCCAATATTATGGCCATGGTCAACTACCTGCAGGCCAGGGGCTACCTGATGACGGTCGCCCGCAACGGCCGGGAGGCGATCGAGCGGGCCGCCGAGCGCCAGCCCGACCTCATCCTGATGGACATTCAGATGCCGGAGATGGACGGCCTGGAGGCCACGCGCCGCCTGCGGGCCCGGCCCGAGTGTGTCGCCACGCCGATCATCGCGCTGACCGCCCTGGCCATGCCCGGCGACCGCGAGCGCTGCCTGGCGGCTGGCGCGAGCGAGTATATGACCAAGCCCATCAGCCTCAGCGAGCTATCGCAGAACATGAGGCGGCTGCTCAACCGGTGAGCGCGACCGCCCCATGGCGGGTGCAGCCGGGCCGAGCGCCCGCGCCTACTGGAAGTCCGCCGCCTCGATCTTATCGAGGGCGAACGCCCGCAGATCCTGGCGCAGCTCACAGTAGGCCCGCAGGAACGTGCCGCTCGACTCGCGGGTGAGGTAGAGCGGCCAGATGGTGCGCCAGATCGCCGCAGGGGTGCTGCGGGATCGGTAGCGGATCGTGAGGGCGCGGCCCTCGGCGAGGGCCTGGGCGATGATCGGGGGCGCGCTCGGCTCGGGCACGCCCGGGAGCAGGCCGCGCTCCAGCCGCGCGGCGTCACCGAGCGTCGTCACCCCAAGCTCCGCCATCGCCGCCTGCAGGTGGGCGAAGAGGCCGCGCAGGGCCAGCACATCGGACAGGGCGCGGTGGGATGGCGTAGGGAGCTGGAGGTCGGAGGCCAGGGCGGCCAGGCTGTACGACGGTCGGCGCAGCAGCCGGCGGGCGAGGGCGAGCGTGTCGAGCGTGGGGCCACCCAGGGCCGGGAGGCCAATCCGGGCCAGCTCGGCCTTGAGGAAGGCCATATCGAAGGGCAGGTTGTGGGCGATCAGCACGGCGCCCCGCGCGATGGCGCGCACCCGCCCGGCGACCGCGTGAAACGATGGGGCTGCCGCAAGCTCAGCGTCGCTGAGCCCGTTAACCGCCGCCGCCTGCGGGTCGAGCCGACGGCCCGGTCGCGCCAGGGTGCCCAGGTAGTCCTCGACCAGGCCGCCGCGCACCCGCAGCATGGCCACCTCACACACCCGGTGGCCGTCACGCAGCTCAAGCCCCGTCGTCTCAAGATCGAAAAAGACCAGCGGGATGTCGTGCAGGCTTCGCCTATCAAATGTCTGGATCATGGGTGGTTGCTAGCTGCTGGGGCGCGCGGCTGTGCCCCGCGCGCCCCAGCAGCTAGCAGATGGCGCTAGGGGGTAAGCGGCACCTTCGCGGCAACCTCGGGGGGGATGCCCAGCAGGCTGGCCTGCACCCAGCCGCTAATGCCGCGCACGTTATCGACCTCATACCAGTCGCCGCCAGCCGTCTTATGCTTGAGGCTCACAACCTCGCCGACGTTGACACGATCGAGCTCGGTGCTCTTGCCGTCGGGCCGCTCGTACACCGCGCCATTCGTAAAGACGCTGACCACGGTGGCCACCGGGACTGTCGCCCTCACCTCGGCCGAGATGGCGAGCAGCGAGGCGCTGATCCAGCCCACCTGCTCCTTCTTGTCGTCGGTGTTCGTGAAGCGGATGCGATACCACGCGCCGTTAGGGGTCTGCGCGATCAGCAGCACCTTGTCCCCCGCGTCCACCCCGCCGACGCGGTTGTTGGTGGCCACGGCGGGCAGCGCGCGCACGTTGCCGCCATTCCCGATCACCGCCTCG
>JBAXES010000860.1:0-1848 GCA_037140315.1 Chloroflexales bacterium | reverse complement strand
CTACGACTGGCTGCTGGAGCGCCTGGCCACCCAGAGCGTCGCGCTCCATACCGCCCTCGCCGCCCAGCCCGCCGCCCGCGCCGCGCTGGCCGACCCCGCCGCGCTTGAGGATCGCCTCGACAACTTCGGCGCACGGCTCGACGCCCTGCTCGCCGAGCTGCGCGATGAGCTGCGCGCGGGGGCCGGGGTGGATCTCGTGATCGACCAGTCCGAGCTATCTGGCGGTACGAGCTACGGGGCCTTCAACGACTTTGGCGCTGGCCAGGCCCAGCCGCCGCCCCCCGGCAAGATTCGCGTCGACCAGTCGAAGCAGAAGGGCGGCACGAGCTACGGGGCCTTCAACAGCTTCGACAAGACGCCCCCAGCCTCGGGTGACAATGACCCTGATCAGAAGTGAGCTGCTATGAGCGACCCCAACGACGATCTTCAACGACAATTGCGGGCGCTGTCGCCGGAACAACTTGCCAAGCTGTTGGCTGGTATTGGTGCAACTCTTCCCCCACCCCAGGTTGATCAGTCCGGCCATGCCGGCGGGAACACCGGCGGTGCGAACAATGCGTACGGCGATCATACGCAGATTGGCGACAGGATCGCCCACCAGTTTAAGGCGACCGAACAGACGATCCATCTGTACTTTAGGGCGGCGGTGCCCGCCGATAGCGCGGCGCTGCTCAGCGACTATCTGGGGAAGTTCGCTGTCGAGTGCGACCGTCTACGCCTGCAGCGTATCGCCGGCCAGCGCCAGACCGGCGGTGAGCAGCCCGCCGTGCCGAACCTGCGCCTCC
The DNA here is from genome assembly GCA_037140315.1 of Chloroflexales bacterium. GTDB lineage: Bacteria > Chloroflexota > Chloroflexia > Chloroflexales > Chloroflexaceae > Oscillochloris. The sequence continues at coordinate 1,063 of JBAXES010000860.1, read as the reverse complement.
AGGATGTCTATACCAGCCTGACCACCGATGGGCCACCGGTGGTCCGATTGCGCACCCGCACGAATGCCGGGCGGGCACGGCTGTTTCTCCAGCGCCTCGATAAAGCCGGACGCGCCCCCGACGACGTCTCCCCCGAGCGGGTGATCACGGTCGTTTTCCCCGGGTTGAGCGAGAAGGGCGGCCCTGGATCGGGTGTCGAGGAGCGTATGCTGCGCACGGTGATGGCGCATATGGGCCTCGATCAGGTCGCCGACGAGACGGAGATCAGCCTCCAGCTCCAGCGCCCCGAGCTGGCGATCGAGGTAATTGCGCAGCAGCGCCGGCTGGTGCTGCTGGGTGAGCCGGGCTCTGGCAAGAGCACCGTGCTGCGCTACCTCGGCCACCTGCTGGCTCACCGCGCTGCCGGGGCTGATCTTCGGCTCAGGGGCTGGGCCGACAACGACCGGCCCGTGCCGATCCTGCTGCCCCTGGCTCAGGTGGCCGAGCAGATCGCCCGTGGGGCAGCCCCGGACAAGGCGCTCTGGCAGACGCTGGGCCAGATCCTCGATGGGCCGCAGGAGCTGAGCGCGGGCTTACTCAGTTCGCTGCACGCGGCGCTGCGCGGCGAGGGGGTGGTGCTGCTCTGCGACGGCCTTGACGAGATCTCGGCTGAGGGCGGCGAGTGTAGCCCGCGCACCCTGGTGTCTCAGGCGCTCCAGCGCCTTGTGGCGCGGAGCAGCGCCCGCGTGGTCATTACGAGCCGGGTGCTGCCATACCGGGAGACCAGCCACTGGCAGCTGCCCGCAGACATGTGGGCCGAGCGGACGATCACGCCGCTGGCCTTTGGCCAGGTGCGCACCTTCGTCCGCTCCTGGTTTCGCGGCTTGGCGGAGGCGGAGGTTGATCCGGATCTCACGCAGGAGCTGGCTCGGCAGCAGGCCGATGATCTAATCGGGCAGCTGGAGGCCCGCCCGGCGCTCATGCCGCTGGTGGCGTCGCCGCTGCTGCTGACGATGCTGACCCTGCTGCACGACAACGACCGGGTGCCGGAGAACGAGGTTGAGCTGTACGAGCAGTGTGTGCT
>JBAXES010000859.1:0-1864 GCA_037140315.1 Chloroflexales bacterium | reverse complement strand
CGCTTCCTCACCCGGCAGCACGTCGCGCGCGACGTGCTGCCGGGTGAGGAAGCGGATGAGGGCCTGGGCCATGGTTAGGCGGATAGTTTCGTTGCTCATGAGTGGTGCATCGAGATGGTCGAAGCAGTTGGCCGAGGGCCAACTGCTTCGACCCTACATAATATCCGGGTTCGGCAACATCATATCGCGGATCACGCCGACGAAGCTGTGCCAGGACTCGCTGAACGTGCGCAGGGTGCGCACGGTCGGGCCGAAGGTGTCGAACTCAGCCACCGTCATGCCGTCCGGCTCGTAGGCCCGGCGGAAGTCGGGGATCTGCGACAGCCCCGCGATGATCGTCCGGTCTACCGGCAGCTGCATACGCGGGGCGGGCCGCACGTCGGACTGGTTGAACTTGACCTGCCACTCCCAGGGTATGGTCAGCACCACATCCCCGCCGACGAACTCGGTCCAGTGTAGGAAGTTGCGGTAGGCGGCGGCGAGCAGGCGCGCGCGGTAGCCGCGCTCCTGGAAGATCCCGTAGGCGCGCTTGAAGCAGGCCACGCCGCACCACTCCAGGTATTCGGGGCGCACACCTAGGCCGTCGTGGGCGGCCAGCAGCTTCATCCAGTCGTCGTTGCGACCGACCATCATCGTCACCACCGGGGCCATTGTGGCGCTATCCAGGCCCTCGCCGTCGCGCCAGCGCAGCCCGCGCTCGATCGCCTCGGCGGCGGCCAGCACCTGCGGCACGCTAAAGCTGACGGTCACATTTAGGCTCACCCCGCAGTAGGTGGCCTCCTCGATCATGGCGACGCCGGCGCTGGTGGCCGGCACCTTCACCTGCATGTTTGGGGCCAGGCCGGCGAAGGCCAGGGCCTGCGCCAGCAGCCCGGCGCGGTCGCGGTAGAGGGCCGGGTCGGTCTGGATCGAGAGGTAGCCCCGGCGGCGGTCGCCGGCCTCGAAGGTGGGCAGCAGCAGCGCGGCGCCGCGCTGGGCCAGCTCTTGGTAGACCTGCCAGCTCACCTGGGCTTCGCCCCAGGTCGGGTTCTCGGCGATCACCTGGAGGATGCGCTCGCGCCAGCGGGGCATCTCCTTCTTGAGCACGCTCAGCACGATCGCCGGGTTGCTGGTGGCCCCGTCGGCCCCGCGGGCGATGGCGTAGGTCAGCTCCTCCACCGAGCACGAGTCGTTCCAGTAGTGTGTCGGCGTCGTCTGGGTCATCTCGTGCAGCGGGCCGTTGTATGTGGGCATCTGACATCCTCCTGCGAATAATGTTGAAGGTTGAATGCTGAATGTCGAATGGCGGGCATTCAACCTTCAGCATTCAACCTTCAACATTACGTGTAGATCGGCACGCGTGGGTCCCGTCCGTGGTACGAGTCCTTCACCCAGGTGTGGGTCGGGTCGTCCACATTGGCCAGGGACTGGGCGCTGCCGGCGAGGATGTTCAGGTAGTAGGTGGTGTAGCCGGGCGCGCTGACCACGGGGTGGTAGCCCTCGGGCACCAGCACGGCGTCGTTGTCGCGGGCGACCAGCACGGCGTCGATCGGGTAGCCGGCCTGGTGCAGCGGCGACGCGGCGTCGGTGTAGATGCGCTGGTAGGCGAAGCCGCCGGGCCGGTCGATCTTGTAGAAGTAGACCTCCTCCAGGTCGGCCTCGATGATCGTGCCGTCCTCGGCCACACGGTGCACATCGTGCTTGTGGGGCGGGTAGCTCGACCAGCTGCCGCTGGGGGTGTAGACCTCGACGACCACCAGGCGCTGGCAGGGGAAGCCGGGCGGGATGATCCCGTTGATCTGGCGGGTGGCGTTATCGCCGCCGCGGATCTCCAGGGTCACGTCGGCGGGGGTGATCAGGCGCGGCGGCGATAACGCCACCCGCC
>JBAXES010000858.1:0-1872 GCA_037140315.1 Chloroflexales bacterium | reverse complement strand
GCCCGAGGTGGTCTCTATCGCCCACGCCCGCGGCGTCCACCACCACCGGCACGCCGCGGGCGTGGGCGATAGAGACCACCTCGGGCAGCGGCAGCGCCCCGCGCGCCAGGTGCGCCCCGGCGATATAGAGCACGGCGGCCGTGCGCGGGCCGATCGCGGCCTCCAGCTCCCAGGGAGATGTCTGGAGCGCATTGCCGATCTGCACCAGGCGCGCGCCGGACAGCCGCGCCGCCATGTCGTAGGGGATGCGCTGCGCGCAGTGGATGATCACCTCGTCGCGCGCGCCCAGGTCGGGCAGGCGCGCGATCGCGTGCAGGTCGGCGCCGACGCTGCAGGCCATCGTCGCCAGGAACAGCCCGGCGGCGGCGCCGGTGCAGACGTGGGCGGCCTCATTGCGGGTGAGCGCGGCCAGGCGCGCGCTCACCGCCGCCTGCAGCTCGAACATATCCACATAGCTGCGGGCCGCCGCGTCCATCGCCGCGCGCACCGGCTCGGCCATCAGCGATCCGCCCAGCCGGGTCAGCCGCGCGTCCGCGTTAATCACCCGGCGGACGCCGAGCGCTGCGTAGATATCCATGCGAGAACCCCTCGTGGGCGGAATTTGGTGCATAGCCCTACGATATCGGCCCGGCGGGCATTTGTCAATCTCACGTGGCGGCGGCAACAATATTGCTATAATGCAGCGTGTTAGCTCAGCTGACGCTGCATTATGGTAGTGCTACTTTATGTCAACTCAAAAACCCGCCGCAGAACCCAGCCCGCCGGACACAGACGACCTCCACCAGCGATCCATCGACGACGCCTACGCGGCCATGGGGACGAGCGCGCAGGGCCTCGCGGCAGGCGAGGCAGCCGCGCGCCTGCGCCAGTACGGGCCAAACGTGCTCCAGACGATCAAGGGCAAGCCGTTGATCTGGACGCTCCTCGAGAACTTCACCCACCTGATGGCGCTGCTGCTCTGGGCCGGCGGGCTGATCGGCTTTCTGGCCCAGATGCCCCAGCTCGGCGTGGCGATCTGGACAGTCAACCTGATCAACGGGCTGTTCAGCTTCTGGCAGGAGTACCGGGCCGAGCGCGCCTCGGCGGCCCTGCACAAGCTGCTGCCGGCCCGGGCCCGCGTGCTGCGCGACGGCGTCGCCCAGGAGATCCCGCGCGAGGAGATCGTGCCCGGCGACCTGCTGCTGCTCGCCGAGGGCGACCTGGTGGCCGCAGACGGACGGCTGGTCGAGGTGGCCGAGCTGCGCGTCGATCAGTCCACGCTCACCGGCGAGTCGCACGCGGTGCAGAAGGGCAGCGAGGCCTCCCAGGCCCCAGCGCTTGAGCGCGCGGCCCTGCCGAATGTCGTCTTCGCCGGGACCACTGTCTCCGCCGGTACCGGGCGGGCGATTGTCTTTGCGACCGGTATGAAGAGCGCGTTCGGGACGATCGCGCACCTGACGCAGTCGATCCCCGAGTCGCCGAGCCCGCTCCAGCAGGAGCTCGGCCAGGTCACGCGCATCGTCACCGGCATCGCCGTCGGCGTGGGGGTGCTCTTCTTCCTGCTCTCGATCACAGTCGCGCGGGTGGGGCTGGCCGAGGGCTTTATCTTCGCGATGGGCATGATCGTCGCCTTCGTGCCCGAGGGCCTACTGCCCACCGTCACCCTAGCCCTGGCCATCGGCGTCCAGCGCATGGCCCGGCGCGGGGCCCTGGTCAAGCGGCTGTCGGCGGTCGAGACCCTGGGCTGCACCGAGGTGATCTGCACCGACAAGACCGGCACGCTCACCCAGAACGCGATGACAGTGCGCCAGATCTGGGCCGGCGGGCGCGAGTTCGGGCTGGGCGGCAATGGCTACGCGCCGGCGGGGGCGGTCAGCGCGGGCGGGGCGCCGG
>JBAXES010000857.1:0-1878 GCA_037140315.1 Chloroflexales bacterium | reverse complement strand
ATATCGTGGAGCAGGGCGCCGCGGTAGATGTGGGTCAGGGCCTCGTCGTCAAAGCCCATGGCGCGGGCGATGCGCAGGGTGAGGGCGGTGGTGCGGCGGGTGTGCCCCTCGGTCTCCTGATCGCGCAGGTCGAGGGCGTGGACCCAGCCCTCAAGAGTCGCATCGTAGGCGTCGGCCAGAGCGGCGTTGCTGCAGCGGAGCTCGGCCAGCAGCTCGGCGTTATGCAGGGCCATGCCGGCCTGATCGGCGATGGCGCCGAGGAGCGCCCGGCTGTCGGCGCTGATCGGCAGCTCGTCGTCGGCGAAGGCGACCACCAGGGCCCCGATGTGGCGGTCGTCGCGCGTCATCGGCGCGCTGCAGACTCGCCAGACGAGCTCGCGCGAGGTCGAGCCGGGCGTCTCAAGCGCCAGCGGCTCGACGCCGACGAGGAGCTGGCCGAGCATCGTCGGCATCGTCGGCATCATCCGGGCGATCACATCCACGCCGGAGCCGGCCGCGCCAGCGATCTGCGGGGGGCCACTGGGGTCCGCGAGGATCACATAGGCCATATCGGCGCACAGCGAGCGCGCCGCCTCCTCGCAGATCGCGGCGATCAGCTTGGGCTGGTCCAGGTGGGTGTTCAGGCGGGAGGCCAGCCGCACCAGCGACTCGGCGCGGTCGGCATGGCGGCGGACCTGGGAGTCCACCTCGGCCTGCCTGATCAGATCGCGGGCGTTGATCAGCGGCGCGAACACCGCCGAGTCGGCGAGCAGGCTGGTCGCCGTGATCTCCAGCGTGTGCTGGCCGCCGCACATATGCAGCGCCCGCAGCGTCAGGGGGTGGCAGAGCTGCGCCCCGGCGGCGAGGTCGCTGAGCGTAGCTGCGATGAGGTCGCGATCATTGGGGTGGATCATAGCGGTGATGCTCCGGCCAATCAGGCCCTCGTGTCGGTACCCGAGCGTGCTCGTGATCGCCGGGCTGACATCGTGGACTATCCCGTCCGCGCTCAGCACAACGATCAGGTCGGTGACGCGCTCGATCAGGGCACGGTGGATCAGCAAGAGCGCATCATCTTCGCAGCCTTCGATCAGGAGCAGTCGCAGGGAGCCGATCATGGGGCTGGCTCACTTTATCTAGGGGAAAGCAACAGGCAACAGGCGACAGCATCAGCGTGCGTGGCTCCTGTTGCCTGTATCATTTTCCTTCTTGCCTGAGCGCTCGCTCAGGCGGCAGCATCGAGGGCATCGGCGAGCAGAAGCAGAAACTCGTGGACCGAGCCGGAGTGGGTGCGGATCCCGGCCAGGACGAGGCGGTCGTCATCGTCGAGCTGCACCAGATAGTGCGGGTGCGCGCAGGCGGCCTCCAGCGGATCGTGCATGAGCTGCTCGGCCACGTGCGGGTTCGCCGCAGCGAGCAGGGCCAGGGCCGTAAGGGCGGGCCGGTCAGCGCCGCGCTGCGTCGGCGGCGGGTAGCGATCCCACATGCTCGGGGCAGGATGGATCATCGTTCAAGCTCCTCGTGAGCCGCGCTGCGGCAAAGAGCCAGCGGGCCAGCCCGGCCGCCACGAGCAGGTCGCCCGGGCTGGCCGTGAGCGAGTAGGGCCGACGCTGGATGGTCATCCAGTCGCCGAGCCACCAGATCGGACTCGCGTCCACCACGCTATCCTTCGCGCCAAGCAGGATGCTCCCGGCGGGGGCCGCGCCGCCCAGATCGGCGAGCCGCGCGCTGGTGATCGGCATCGACCCGCCGTAGAGCGCCATCACCAGCAGGTTCAGGCCGAGGCCGAGGGCGAGCGGCCGCACGCCGGGGAGCGCGCGGTTCTGCCACGCCCAGGCCAGGCAGAGCGCCAGCGAGAGCAGCGCCAGCCCGCTGTGGCGGACGCCGGCCAGGCCCAGGAGC
>JBAXES010000856.1:0-1881 GCA_037140315.1 Chloroflexales bacterium | reverse complement strand
GCTGGCCTACCTCATGGCCGATATGGAGGACATCCCCGCGCTGCTCCAGACGCGCCTGATGGAGGCGCTGACCCACCCCGAGAACGCCCTGGCGGCGGCGGTGGGCATGACGGGGATGCTCCTCAAGCCCGGCCCGGCGGGCGAGCCCCCGGTCATGGGCGACGGGGATGTGAGCGAGTACTTCCACCGATGGGTGCTCCCCGCCGCGATGCCCTTCTTCGAGCCGATCACGGTGATGGACCCTGCGTGTGGGTCGGGGGTGATGTTGCTCGCCAGCGCGGCCACGGTGCCGCACTGGGCGCGCCGCTACGGCTTCGTCCAGTTCTTCGGCCAGGACATCATGCACATCGCGGTGCAGATGGCGAAGGCTCAGGTTCGGGCGTATGGCCTCAACGGTTTCGAGGTCCAAATGATGACGGGCATCGGGGATGTGGGGTGGGAGAAGTACCGCGTCAAGCTCCAGGCCAGCGCCGAGTATCACGCCGCGCTGGAGGCTGAGGAGGCCCTAGCCGCCGCCCCGCACGCCCCCGGCCCGGCCCTCACGGTCATCCCCCGCGAGGTCACCGGGCACGTTGCACACCCCACGCTTCGCCGCAGGGCGGCCGAGCAGGCCGCCCCGACCTTCAGCTTGAAGCGCCCTACCCCCGAGGAGGCCGCGCGGCTGCTCGCCAGCCGCCCGCGCCCCACAACATCGAGAGGAGTCCGTCCGTGACACACACCGACCCGATCCGCGAGGAGATCATGCAGGCCGCCGCCGGCACCGACGTGCCACAGCAGAAGGTGACGATGGCGTATGCGCTGTTCACCGCGCTGCTGCTTGACCTGCCCCTGTCGCCGGCGCAGACCACCGACTTCGGCGTGGACACCGCCGACCACTATCGCGCGCTCCGCGACTCGATCACCGCAGAGGTGAACGCTGGCACGAGCGTCCCCGAGACGATCATCGGCATGGCCCGCCGCCTCGGCAATGGCCCGGCCCTGACCACCTGGACGCAGACCTACTGGCCTGACGCGCCGGTGTTCGTGACCGCCTACGACGGCATGGGCGACCCTGAGCAGTACCCACACGACGACGAGCGCCGCCCACATCCCTAGGTAGCTGGCGCAGCCGTGCCGCCACGCGGGGCGGCACGGCTGCGCCAAGGACCGCGATGACCACGAAAATGTACCACTGGTGCGGCCACCCAGCCTGGCTGAGTGACTTCTCGCTCCACGCGCACCGCCACCTCAGCGCGGCGCACCACCGCCGCTATCGCAGTTTCTTCGAGGATGAGCTTCTGCGCTTCCGGATATCCGCATGTCAAAACTGCGGCGCGGACCTGTACGAGGCCGAGCGCCTGGGGGATCTCCGCGATCTCTCCGGCGAGGCCAACATCGGTAAGGCCCTCCGCGCCTGGCAGAAGGCCCGGCGCAAGCAGGTGCGGCCCGGCCGACAGCCTCCGGCGAACCCCCCGCCCGATGGCCTAATCGAGACCCCGCCCGAGGCCCTGTCAAATGCGGTTTTACCGCGTTGTGATGCGGAATTGCGACTTGACAAGAAACCCGACTTGTGCTATACTTGTGGGGTGAACGCTTGTGCGTCCGCCCGCCCATCACCCACCGACCCACCCGAGGAGGAACCGAACGTGACCGCACCCGCACCCAGCGCCCCGGCAACCCAGCCGGCGGCGCCATCACCCGCTGCCCGCAAGCTGCTGGCCCGACTCACCGGCCAGAGCCCGGCGGGCCAGTCCGTCCTCGTGACGATGGAGCAGGCGATCAGCGCCGCCGCCACCGTCTTCCTGAACATCTCCACCGACGGGGCGGACGCCCCCACCGAGAAGTTCCTGGGCGTGCAGAAGGCCCGGGCCAACGGCCGGCTGCTCGCCATCAAGAAGGAGC
>JBAXES010000855.1:0-1881 GCA_037140315.1 Chloroflexales bacterium | reverse complement strand
GGCGACGGGCGCAATAACGAGAACGACCCGAACCTGGCCGCCTTCGACGAGATCCGCCGCCGCGCCCGCAAGGTGATCTGGTTCGCCACCGAGGAGCGCTATAAGTGGGGCGTCTACGACCCCGGCTCGCTCAGCAGCGACATCTACAAGTATGCGCCGATGTGCGCCGCGATGCACGAGGTGACGACGCTGCGCCAGCTGGCCGAGGCGATCGACCGGCTGTTCGCGCGGTAATTGACTCCTGCCCGCGCTGATGATAGGATGGAGGCAATTGTTGAGCGATTCACTCTAGTTCAGCCAGGAGCAGCGATGCGGATCTCAAGCAAAGGTGACTACGGCCTGCGGGCGCTGTTCGATCTTGCCCAGCGCTACGGCGAGGGGCCGGTGCAGAGCGAAGAGATCGCGAACCGTCAGGGCATCCCGGTGAACTACCTTAACCAGCTGCTGATCACGATGCGTCGGGCGGGGCTTATCGAGAGCCTGCGCGGCCCCCAGGGCGGCCATATGCTCGCCCGGCACCCCGATGCGATCACCCTGCTCGACGCCCTGGTCACGCTGGAAGGCCCACTGCTCCCTGCCGAGCCCTCTCGCGAGGACCTGATGCCCACGCAGCCCGATGACTACTCCCTGATCGACACGATCTGGCAGGAGCTGCGCGGTCGGATCGAGCAGATCTTGGTCGAGACGACCCTCGACGACCTTTGTCAGCGCAAACGCCAGCAGAGCGGCGATGTGATGTACTACATTTAGCGGGCAGGCGATAGGCTGCACCGACCCCGCCCGAGTACGCTCGGCTGGGGTCGTGTATTTAGTTAAGGTACTATAACCCCTGGTGTGTTCTCGCTCTCCCACAGGTGCGACACGTGGTATTATAGTGTGCGTAGTCTGCAATCTGAACTACATATATGTCATCTATGTCATCGGCTCTGGGTGGCAACACCACTCAGGGTGGGAGGACGCCGTGGTATCGGCCACCATGTCTGCGGCCAGGATCGGCCCCAACGCGATCATCCAGACGATCGCGTCCTTACGTGAGGTTTACGGGCCTGATGAGCTGCGCGCGCTGCTCGCCGGCGACGCTGAGGGCTACCTGAGCCACCTACCGCACGAGATGATCCCCGAGGCTGAGTTTCATGTGCTCGTCGAACTGCTCACCGCGCGGCTAGGGGCCGAGCGCGCCGGCGAGATCTTGCACCGCGCCGGCGAGCGCACCGCCGACTATGTGCGGGCGAACCGTATCCCGGCACCGATCCGCACGGTGCTGGGCCTGCTCCCCGCCCCACTCAGCCTACGCCTGCTGCTCCCGGCGATCAGCAAGCACGCCTGGACATTTGTGGGCAGCGGCGTGTTCAGCTTCAGCATCGGGCGTACGCCGTCGGTGAGCATCGGCAGGTCGGTGAGCCAGGACACCTCAGGCATCGCCAGCGTGCTCTGTCGCTACTACTACGGCGCCTTCACACAGATGCTTCGCCGTGTGGTAAACTCGCGCATCAGTCTGCGTGAGGTGGCCTGCCAGGCTCGGAGCGGCAGCGCCTGTGTCTATCAGATAGAGATCTAAGTCGTTACTGATCGTAAGGAGACTAGCATGCGGATCATGATGATCCAGCCGAACTACCACGCGGGCGGCGCTGAGATTGCTGGAAACTGGCCGCCGAGCTGGGTTCCCTATATCGGCGGTGCGTTGAAGCAGGCCGGCTACGAGAACGTGCGCTTCATCGACGCGATGACCTTCCACATCGACGACGATAAGCTGCGCGAGATTATCCGGATCAACAAGCCCGACGTGATTATGGCCACGGCGATCACCCCCATGATCATCCAGGCCCAGGTGACCCTGAAGATCGCCCGCGAGGAGCGCCCCAACGCCAAGCTGATCCTCGG
>JBAXES010000854.1:0-1883 GCA_037140315.1 Chloroflexales bacterium | reverse complement strand
AGTCGTCGGTGTCGACCACCAGGGGCAGGCGCGGGCGCAGGGTGCGGGCGGCCAGGGCGGCCAGGCCGCCGTAGCCCTTAGGCTTAAAGAGGTGCAGCAGGTCGGGCTGCTCGGCGAGGGCCGCGCGCAGCAGGCTGCGGCTCTGCTCGGCGACGGCCAGGGGGCCGGGCAGGCGCGGCAGGCTGGTGTGGGCCACCGTCACCGCGCCGTAGGTGGCGCGGGTGTCGGCGTCCTCCGGGTTCTGCACCGGCGGCGCGACGATCGCCAGTCGGTGCCCGCGCCGGGCGAGGGCCTGGGCCAGGGGTAGCATACGGGCCAGCAGGGTGCCCTTGGGGCGGATGCCGAAGGGGGCGATCATCACGATGCGCATTGAGCTTCCTCGCGCTGCGGCGAGATCCTCTCGCCTGTGGCAGCGCGGAGACGACTTTCTATTGTCTGCTTTTCGCACCGTAGGTGCGAAAAGCAGACAATAGAAATGTTTCTTCCATATTGCCGCAGGCGCATGATCATCCGCGTCCGGCGCGGATGATCTCCATCATCTCGGAGATGCGGGTCTCCTTCACGCGCGGGCGGCCCTGGGCGGTCCCGGCGGCCGTCTCGTGGGCGTCGAGGATCTTCCAGTCGTCGTAGCTCACATAGTCCACGCCGCGCGCGCGCAGCAGATCCTCGATCAGCTGGAGGTCGCGCTTCTCATCGGCGATCCCCTCCAGCTCGGGGAGATCCTCCAGCATCGAGGCCACCGTCGAGACTGAGTCGGGCTTGTTGGTGCCGATGATGCCGGATGGCCCGCGCTTGGCCCAGCCGACCACATACTCGCCGGGCAGCACCTCATCTCGGTTGTGGAACACCCGACCGGCCACGTTGGGGATGGTGCCGGATGAGTCGCCGAAGGGCACGCCGGGGAGGGGCGAGCCACGGTAGCCCACCGAGCGCAGGATCATCCCGCACTGCAGCGTCTCGTACTTGCCGGTGCCGATGGCCCGCAGGCTGCCGTCGGCGGCCTGCTTCAGGTCGTTATTCTCCATCGTCACCGCCGCCACCCTACCGCCGGAGCCGATCACGCCCACCGGGGAGACCAGGAACTTCATCACGATCCGCCGGGGGGCCTCGGTCGCCCCGCGCTCGACGTAGGTGCGCATCAGCTCCACGTTCCTCCGCGCGGTCTTGTCATCGCTGAGGGACGCCTCGCTGACCTCGTCGAGGATCATGTCGGTCGGGTCGATGATCACATCCACGCCGTTGAGCTCGCCGAACTCCTTCAGCTCGGGGTTGGTGAAGGCGGCCTGGGCCGGGCCGCGCCGCCCCAGCATCACCACCTCGCGCACCTTGCTCTGGCGCAGGGCCTCCAGGGCGTGGTCGGCGATGTCGGTCTTCGCCAGGTCGTCGGGGTCCGTCGCCAGGATGCGCGCCACATCCATCGCCACATTGCCGTTGCCCACCACCAGCACCCGCTCGTGCGAGAGGTTGAAGCTCAGGTCTCGGTAGTCGGGGTGGCCGTTATACCAGCCCACGAAGATCGTCGCCGGGAAGCTGCCGTCCAGATCCTCGCCGGTGATGCCCATCTTGCGGTCGGACTGGGCGCCCACGGCGTAGACGACCTGGTCGTAGAGCTGCTTGACATCCTCGTGCATGATATCGCGCCCGAAGGTGACGTTGCCGAAGTAGCGCACGTTCGGCGCGGCGGCCAGCTTGTCGTAGACGCGGGTCACGGCTTTGATCGACTGGTGGTCGGGCGCGACACCCTCGCGCACCAGGCCGTAGGGCGTGGGCAGGCGGTTAAACATGTCGATGTGGACGACCAGATCCTTGTGCTTGAGCAGCGCCTCGGCTGCATAGAATCCGGCGGGGCCGGCGCCCACGATGGCGACGCGCAGTGGGCGGGT
>JBAXES010000853.1:0-1886 GCA_037140315.1 Chloroflexales bacterium | reverse complement strand
CCGGCACACACTCCCGCAGGATGGGCGCGGGCAGGCAGCGCACGATCAGGCGCAGCCGGTTGCGCCCGAGCAGCCGCTGCTTGAGCGGGCTGCCCTGGCCGCCGGTGGCCGAGTAGACGTGCCGCGCTCTGGCCCCCGGGGCCAGCACCGCGCCCCAGCCGCGCAGCCGCGCCCGCCAGGCCAGGTCGGCGTCCTCCAGGTAGCTGAAGAAGTCACCGGCGAAGGGCCTGACATCATCCAGCATCGCGCGGCGCAGCAGGGCCAGGCCGCCGCTGGCCCCGAAGATCTCCCCCGGCTCCGTCGGCATCGCGGCCACCGGCGTGCCCAGGTGCAGGTCGGTGGCCACGCCGTCGCCCTGGAAGCGGATCCCCGCCGATGCGACGACCTCGGGGCGGCGGCTGAAGACCAGGGCGCCGGCGGCGGCCCCGGCCCGTGGCGAGGCCAGCAGCGCCGCCCAGAGCGCCGCCACGCAGCCCGGCTCGGCCAGGGCGTCATCGTTGATCAGCAGCAGCAGCTCGCCGCTGGCGGCGGCCATGCCCGCGTTGGTGCCCCCCGCGAAGCCCAGGTTCGCGGGCAGGTCGATCACCCGCACGTCCGGGGCGTGGCGGCGCGCCCAGTCGCCGGCCCGGTCGCGCGAGCGGTTGTCCACCAGCACGATCTCGTCCTGCGGCCCGAGCTGGGCCCGCAGGGCGCTCAGGCAGGCCGGCAGGAAGCGCAGGGCGCTCCAGGTGGGGATGACGGCGGAGATCGGGGGGCGGGTCATATCAGGCCCTCAACGAAAGGGCGCCGCAGCGTCTCGCTGCTGCGCCCTCTCCTCTGGTGGGCCGCCCGGGATTTGAACCCAGAACCATTCGGTTATGAGCCGATTGCTCTGACCGTTGAGCTAGCGGCCCCCGGCGACCAAATTATACCATTTATTTCTCGCCGACCACTAGCAGCATCGAGCGGGTGGGCGGGATTGCCGTGGTCAGGGCGTAGAACGCACCCTTCACCAGCACGCGCAGCGGGTGCGTGCGCAGGCGCCCGGCCTCCAGGCCGACCCGCTCCCAGGGCGCCTCGTACTGCCGGCGCACCACCCGGAAGCCGGCCTGCTCGACCAGCCAGCTCAGCTCGCCCATGGTGTAGGTGCGGCTGTGCGTGGTGTAGCGCTGCTCGCCCTCTAGGCGCATCTGGTGGCGGAACTCGTCGCGGGTGAGCAGGCTTTGCCAGAGCAGCATGCGCAGGATTCCGCGCGCGCGGCTTTTGACGTACAGCTCGTTGGGCGTGGTGATCAGCAGGCGCCCGCCGGGGCGCAGCACCCGCCGGAACTCGCGCAGCACCGGCAGCGGCGAGTAGACCAGGTGCTCGATCACCTCGGAGAAGACCACCTGGTCGAACGACTCGTCGGGGAAGGGGATGGCCTCGCGCTCAAGGTTCACCTGGCGCACCTCGACGCCCAGCCGCTCCCAGAGCGCCCTGCGCGTGAACGGGTCGAGGTCGGCCCCGCTCACCCGGTAGCCCGACTGGACGAGCAGCTCGGTGAAGTGGCCGGGGGTGACGCCGACCTCCAGCACGCTGGCCCCGCGCGGCGCGGAGATCGCCCCCAGCATCGCGGCGAAGCGGTGGCGGTGTAGCCGGAAGTAGGCCGCCTTGCCGTCGGCCTCGGCGCTGCGGGCCACCGTGGCGAAGAGGGCCTGGGTGTTCTGTGCCATAGGGGGGGCTGTCCCTCCAATAGAATTGCCGCTGGCCGGGCGCTCGCGCCCAACCGGCGGCATATAGTATCATATATCTGGAGGTGCCTATGCAAAATAAACCGGTGCTGCCCGCCAACCAGCCGCTGTCCCTGCAGCGCCTGCTGCTGCGCTGGCTGATCAGCAGCCTGGCGATCTTCGCCGCCACCTGGCTGG
>JBAXES010000852.1:0-1887 GCA_037140315.1 Chloroflexales bacterium | reverse complement strand
AGCGAGCGCTCATCGTGGTGGATGCGGGCGAAGCTGCGCGGGTCGTGGCGCTCCTCGGCTATGATCATCTCGCTGATGCGGGCGGCCCGGTAGGGGTTCAGCCACTCGCCCTTCAGCGCATCGTGGAAGGGGTAGTCGCTGTTGGCGGGGCGGTTGTTGGCCGTCACGAGCATGCCGCCGGGCGGGTCGTAGGCGCTAGGCAGCGCCTCGGGCGGGATGCAGCCGCGCCACTCGTGCGCGCCGTCCCAGCCGGGCACCGGCAGCTGGCCGTCGCTGCCGGTGCGCACCGGCAGCTTCCCGGCCAGCACATAGCCGATATGCCCGTCTACATCGGCGTAGACAAAGTTCTGCGGGGCCACGTCCCAGTCTATCAGGGCGGCGCGGAACTCGGCCCAGCTCCCGGCGCTGTTCAGGCCCAGGATGGCGCGGGCGATGTCGGGCGCGGGTTCGAGGGCCGTCCAGCGCAGGGCCAGGCCCTCGCGGTAGGACTCGGCCACGTCCACGGGGCGGGCGAGCGGGCCGGGCTCGGGGCTGATGATCGGGTCGATCACCGGGCCGTGGCGGGTCACCCGCACGTCCACCACGCTGGGCGCGGCCTGGCCCTTGACGACGATCTCCTCGCGCACCGTCTCGGCGCGCAGCCACTCGCCGCGCCACCGGTAGCGCAGCGGGTCGGCCGGGTCGAAGCGCTCGATGTAGAGATCCTGGTTATCGACCATGCCGTTGGTGACGCCCCAGGCCACACGGCGGTTGTGGCCGATGACCACGCCGCAGGTGCCGGGGAAGGTGCCGCCGGTGGCGTGGTAGTCGCCGCCCTCCAGGTGGGCCAGGTACCAGATGCCGGGCAGGCCCAGGTTGAGGTGCGGGTCGTCGGCGAGCAGGGGCCGCCCGCTGACGCTGCGCGACCCGCCCACCACCCAGGCGTTCGATCCCTGCGGGCCGCCGGGCGCGCCGGTGAAGGGCGCGGCGTCGGCCATCATGCGCAGGGCCGCCGCGCCGAGGGCCGGGTCGTAGGTCACGCCGGCGGGGACGGTGATCGGCGCGTCGTCGGGGTAGCGCGGGGCGATGGCGGCGGCCCGCTCGACGCCGAGGGCGGCCACGGCCCGCGCGTTGAGCAGCTCGCTCGTCCAGTTGGCCGAGAGGCTGAGCGACATCATCTTCGGCCAGACCAAGATATCGGCCAGATCCCAGGGCCGCGGCGTGATGCCGAGGATGCTGAACTCAAGCGGCAGGCGCGAGCCGAGGGCCGCGACGCAGGCGTTCACGCCGCGCACGTAGGCCGTGAGGATAGCGCGGGTGTGATCGTCGAGCAGCCCGACCTCGCGGCGGACGACCCGCGCGAAGCCGAGGGTGCGGATGTACGTGTCGGAGCTCAGGGCGACGGGGCCGAAGATCTCGGCGAGGCACCCGAGGCCGGTGCGCCGGTTCAGCTCCATCTGCCAGAGCCGGTCCTGGGCGTGGACGTAGCCGAGGGCGGCGAAGAGGTCTGCGTTCGTGTCGGCGTAGATATGCGGCACGCCCCAGCGGTCGCGGCGCACCTCGGCGTTGGCGGACAGGCCGCGAAGGGGAGCGCTGCCACTCACGCGGGGCAGCGGGCGGCGCAGGGCCGCCGCGACGCCGCCCGCGGCCAGGCCAGCCACCACTCCAGCCGTGATACTAACGGTGCGCCCGAGCCGTGACAGATCGATCATAGGGGGTCATGCCTCTGCTAGACATGCGCGTCCGGCGGCGCGCACACGATGCCCTATTGTGCGCTGTGGCGTGTGCGCTGTCAAACCCGGTCGGGAGGCCCCGGTCACGATCATCGGTTTGATCGGGGGTTTTAGGGCGTCAGACATGGTTTCAGCGTACGTTACCGTTCAGGCAATTGCACTGCATCAGGATGCG
>JBAXES010000851.1:0-1887 GCA_037140315.1 Chloroflexales bacterium | reverse complement strand
GCATGCCCGCACTCTGGCCCGGAAAGCCCTACCCCCTCGGCGCAAGCTGGGACGGCGAGGGCGTCAACTTTGCGATCTTCTCGGCGCACGCCACCCGCGTCGAGCTCTGCCTCTTCGATAGCCCGAGCGCCCCGCGCGAGTCCGTGCGCTTCGCCCTGCCCGAGCGCAGCGAGGATGTCTGGCACGGCTACCTGCCCGGGCTTGGCCCCGGCCAGCTCTATGGCTACCGCATCTACGGCCCCTACAGCCCGCAGCTGGGCCACCGCTTCAACCCGCACAAGCTGCTGATCGACCCCTACGCCCACGCCCTGAGCGGCGCGATCCATTGGGACAAGTCGATGTACGGCTACCGGGTCGATAGCCCCTACACCGACCTGACGATCGGCAAGCGCGACAGCGCGCCCTACGTGCCCCGCTCGGTGGTCGTCGACCAGCGCTTCGACTGGGGCGCCGATGCGCCGCCGGCCACGCCCCTGCGCGAGAGCCTGATCTACGAGCTGCACGTCAAGGGCTTCACCCAGCTGAACCCCCAGGTGCCCGCATCCCTGCGCGGCTCCTACGCCGGTCTGGCCAGCCCGCCCGTCGTCGCCTACCTCAAGAGCCTCGGCGTCACCGCCGTCGAGCTGCTGCCCATCCAGCAGTTCGTCAACGACCAGTACCTCACCGAGAAGGGGCTGACCAACTACTGGGGCTACCAGACGATCAACTTCTTCAGCCCCGACGCCCGCTACGCCAGCTCCGGCTCCCTCGGCGAGCAGGTGGCCGAGTTTAAGCAGATGGTCAAGGACCTGCACGCCGCCGGGATCGAGGTCATCCTCGACGTGGTCTATAACCACACCGGCGAGGGCAACCAGCTCGGCCCCACCCTCAGCTTCCGCGGCGTCGATAACGCCTCCTACTACCGCCTCGTGCCCGAAAATAGGCGCTACTACCTCGACTATACCGGCACCGGCAATAGCCTCAACACCGTCAACCCGCGCGCCCTCCAGATGGTGGTCGACTCGCTGCGCTACTGGGTCACCGAGATGCACGTGGACGGGTTCCGCTTCGACCTCGCCCGCACCCTCGTGCGCGGGTCCCACGACGCCGACCGGCCCAGCGCCTTCCTCGATATCGTCAAGCAGGACCCCGTCCTCTCCCAGGTCAAGCTGATCGCCGAGCCGTGGGACGTCGGCCCCGACGGCTACTGGGTCGGCCGCTTCCCCGCGCCCTGGGCCGAGTGGAACGGCAAGTACCGCGACAACATCCGCTCGTTCTGGAAGAGCGACGCCGGCCAGGCCGGCGAGTTCGCCTCGCGCTTTATGGGCTCGTCCGACCTCTATAAGCATAACGGCCGCCGCCCCAGCCACAGCGTCAACTTCATCACCGCCCACGATGGCTTCACTATGCGCGACCTGGTGAGCTACAACGAGAAGCATAACGAGGCTAACGGCGAGGGCAACCGCGACGGCGACAACCACAACAGCTCGTGGAACTTCGGCGTCGAGGGGCCGACCGACGACCCCGAGATCCGCAGGCTGCGCCTGCGCCAGATCCGCAACCTGCTGGCCACCCTTCTGCTCTCGCAGGGCACGCCCATGCTGCTGGCCGGCGACGAGCGCGGGCGCACCCAGCAGGGCAACAATAACGCCTACTGCCAGGATAGCCCGGTCTCCTGGATCGACTGGGCCCCCGACGCCGAGGCTGACAGCCTGCTCAGCTTCACCCGCACGATCATCGCCCTGCGCAAGGCTCACCCCATCCTGCGCCGGCGCGACTTCTTCGCCGGCAGCCTCTCCCCCGGCGGCGCCGAGTACGATGTCGAGTGGCTCAGCCCCGACGGCCAGGAGGTCGACCCGGCCCTCTGGAACAGCCCCGACCTGCGCTGCATCGGGCTGCTGATGAACG
>JBAXES010000850.1:0-1889 GCA_037140315.1 Chloroflexales bacterium | reverse complement strand
GAAGAGTGATGGTCGGAAATGCGAAACCTATGCCAGCACTCTCGAAAGGTCAGATAGCAGGCCTCCTGATAAATTCTATTGGCCGCCTATCTATGGCGCAAAACAGATGACAGCAAGTGGCGGTTCATGGAGTGGCTCGTATTGGGGTGAGGGCATATGTACACGTAAATAGTTCCTTTTAAAACTTATAACTTGCGTGCGAATTACGAGCTAAGTCAGTGATATTTCCACCATTAAACATTCATCCATGTAGTTTGTCAATAGACGTTCATGCGCGGGGCGCACACCGACGCGATGAAAATGGGGTATACTCCATCCGAACGCTTGTGTCAATGATTAAGGTCGGACGTTCCGTAGTGCCGTGAGCCTGATCAATAGACGGATCTGAATGCTGAGTGGCACACCGTACTGGGACACGCCGCGTGAGCGGCCAAGCCCGCACATCAGTTTCTGTAACTGACAGCATCCTCCTTGACCAGCGTAATAATGGAGGTAGGTGATGGAACGGTCTCCACCCACTGCGCAGGTTTGGATGTCCACAAGAAGATCGTCGTCGCCTGCGTGCGTATCCTTGGGACAGACGGAAAGCCCCATACGGAAACCCGCACCTTCAGCACGATGACCGCCGATCTGCTGGCATTGGCCGATTGGCTGCTCACCCAAGGCGTGACTCAGGTCGCGATGGAGAGCACGGGAGAGTATTGGAAGCCGATCTACGCGATCCTGGAGCCACAACTCACCGTGATGGTCGTCAACGCCCAGCACATTAAGCAAGTGCCGGGACGCAAGACCGATGTGAAGGATGCCGCGTGGATCGCGGAGTTGCTCGCCCATGGGCTGCTGCGCCCGAGCTTCATCCCGCCTGCACCGCAACGTGATTTGCGTGATCTGACCCGACAACGTACGACGCTGATTCACGAGCGGGCGGCAGTGGTGAACCGGCTCCAGAAGGTGCTGGAGTGGGCGAACATTAAGCTCGCCGCCGTCGCGACCGATGTGACGGGGAAGTCAGCGCGATCCATGCTGGAAGCGATTGTCGACGGGCAAAGCGACGCGACCGCCCTGGCCGAACTGGCCAAGGGACGTATGCGCGCCAAGCGCATAGCGCCGCTCGCTCTTGTGGGCGCGCGCTAGCGCGTCCTCAAAGCCCTGGATGGTCAGCAGCAGCGGGACAATTGTAAAGATCACCGCCATGATGAGGATAAACCATAGGGCGACCGGCTGGTCGGCGTGCTGGGGGTGGGCATGACCCGCTGCGGGCGCAGCTTCACTCCGGCTGACGAGCGGCTGCTGACGCTCTTCGCCCAGCAGGCCGCAGTGGCGATCATCAACGCCCGGCTGACTGCGCAGCTGCTGAACGACTCGCTCACGAGCATCCATACGCGTGGGTGCTTTTTTACTTTGGCCACGCAGGCGGTGCACGCCGCCGCCGCCGACGGGCAGCCACTCGGGGCCGCGATCCTCGACGTGGCAGCGATCAGCAGGTTCTCGTAGCCGGTCAGCGTGCCGTTGGCGGAGCGCGCCTCGGGCACGTGTCAGCGCTGGTCGAGTGACTGACCCGGTACGGTCAGATTGACAGGTTGGGCAAGTTGTGTCATAGTATGCTCATTCTTTGACTAGTTATTCTTTGTGATCGGCACCGCCTTGGCCCACAGTGGCCGGGGGCGCCCTCCTTGGCAACGCTGCCACCGGTGGCCACTGCTGCCCCGCGCGACCCGCTTTTCGCACCGCGCCGCGCCGCCCAGCACCACCGGTGTGATGGCGCGCGTGAGCGTGGCTGGTTTCATCCTCGTTGCCGATAGAGGTTTATGTGAAACGCTCGCCCATCGCCCTGCTCACGCTCCTGCTCACGCTGCTGGTCGCCGCCTGCGGCGCGCCCGCCGCTCAGT
>JBAXES010000849.1:0-1890 GCA_037140315.1 Chloroflexales bacterium | reverse complement strand
CCCGCAGGCTGGCCCCATCCATGATCGAGGCGTCGAGCTCCACCTCGCCCAGCAGGTTCGGGTAGCCCCCGAAGCCCACCGAGTGATCCTCCGGGTTGTCCTCCACCAGCCGCGTCCCCGCCTCCACCGCGTCGAGCGCCGACCCGCCTGCCGCCAGGATCGCCCAGGCCGCGTCCATCCCCACATCCCCGTTGCTGCTCGCGATCAGTAGCATTGCCCCGCTCCCGCACGTCGCGCCAGTCAGCCCGGCGCGGTAGTCCGCAGAGTGTAGCACACCTGGGGTCTGGATGATTAAATTGTCAGCTACGGGCTATGATCGTACACAGCCATTTGTTACCCCTTGGTAGTACGATATGTATAATGATATGCTAGATGATCTCATACAGAATGCGCTTGTAGCTACGATATCACCGATGCTATCTTCGATCAATCAGAGAGCGGGGGTCGCGCAGCATCCCCACGCAGACACACTCCGCGCCGCACTGCTCAGCGCCTACGGCGGGCAGTGCGCCATCACCGGCTGCGCTGTGGCCGCGGCCCTCCAGGTCGCGCTGATTGACCTGAGTGGCCCGATCGAGACGTCCAACGCCATCCTGCTGCGCGCCGATCTCGCCCGCCTCTTCAACGCCGGGCTGCTCGCAGTCGATGCGATCAGCCTGAGGGTGAGCCTGGCCGTCGAGATCGCCGACGCCCCAGACTACGCCGCCCTGTCTGACGCCCTCCTGCGCCAGCCGGCGCGCATCGCGATGCGCTGCAGCCGCCAGATCCTCGACGCCCACTACCGGCGCTTCCTGCTCCGCCAGCGCGCCGCCGCCACGCGCCGGAGTGTCGCCGACCTCGTGGCTATGCCCACCGTCGCAAGCCCAAAGCTGCTGCGCGCCCTGGCCGTCAAGAGCTGGGTGAACAGCGTCGCCTACAGCAGCGACGGCGCCCTCGTCGCGACCGGCTCCTGGGATGGGGTGGCCCGCGTCTGGCGCGCCGGTGACGGCTACCTGCTCCATGCGCTCCAGGCCGACCTCGGCGAGGTGAACGGCATCAGCTTCAGCCCCGACGGGCGCTGGCTCGCCGCCGCCGGGCGCAACCAGATCGTCCAGGTCTGGCGGATGAGCGACGGCGCCGCAGTAAGCTCCTTCCGAGGGCCGGACGGGCACAGCGGCGCGGTGTGTAGCGTCTGCTTTAGCCCCGATAGCGCCAGCATCGCCAGCGGCAGCTGGGATCACAGCGCCTGCATCTGGCGCATCGGCGAGTCCGCCCCCATCCGCCGCCTGTCCGACCACGGCGGCGCGGTGAACAGCGTGAGCTTCAGCCCCTCTGGCCGCCTGATCGCCACCGGCAGCCACGACCGCCAGGTGCGGATCTGGCGTGCCGCCGACGGCGCGCTGCTGAATACGCTCCATGGGCACACCGATGCGATCTTTAGCGTGGCATTCAGCCGCGACGGGCGCATCCTGGCCAGCGCCGGCACCGATGGCTCCATCCGCCTCTGGCGCGTGGCCGACGGGATACCGCTCTACACGCTCCAGTCCAACAGCGGCGCGGTGTTTAGCGTGAGCTTCAGCCCCGACGGCACGCACCTGGCCAGCGGCGACTACAGCCGCTCGGTGCGGATCTGGCGTGTACACGATGGCGCGCTGCTGCACACCATCCCCGCGCACGGTGAGGGCGTCACCTCGCTCGCCTATAGCCCCGACGGGCTCTCTCTGGCCAGCGGCAGCTTCGACGCTGCGCTGAAGATCTGGAGCCTGCAGGCTGAGGGCTGATGCGGCGTGGGAGGGCTTCGCCCTAAAACCCGTGTTGTCTTGGCAAAAATGGCCAGCGAAGCTGGCCTTTTTTGCCAAGACAAGGTTACAGGGAACAGGGAACAGGGAACAGAAATACCGCATCCTGATG
>JBAXES010000848.1:0-1891 GCA_037140315.1 Chloroflexales bacterium | reverse complement strand
GAAGGCCCGCGACCTTTTCCTGCGCACCCACCGGCCCTTCCGCCAGATCCGCGTGGATCTCTGCAAGGAGGCGGATCTGGCTGGGCGCTTCATCGACGAGGAGCAGGTCTACAACTTGATCACGGCGGGATCGCTGGACGCCGACAACCGACTCTTCTTCATCGTCGGCGAGGCAGGCGCCGGCAAGAGCGAGCTCTGCCAGTGGCTGGAGTATCGCGCCGAGCCCGCCCGCCGCCTGGCCATTCACATCCCGCGCAGCATGACCAGCGCCGCCCACGTGGCCGCCCTGCTCCGCCGCGCCCTCGGCCTGGCCGGCGCGCCGCTGCTGCGCCGCACCCCCGTCGCCACCCAGGCCCGCCACGTCGCCCTCTCCGCCGCCGTGCTGCTCTACGAGCAGGGCGACCCCTCGCTCGCGCCGACCTCGGCCTGGGAAGCGCTGCTCGATAGCACCGCCACCCGCGCCGCGATCGCCGAGCACCTGACAGCCGCCGCGCGCGGCGAGAGCGGCCACCAGCTCCTGCCCGCGCCGGAGGCTATCGGCCCGCAGCCGGGCCTCAGCGCCGAGGCATTGACCGCCAGCTGGCCCGCCCTGCGTCGCCTGGTCGCCCAGGCGTTGGAGCAGGCCCTCTGGCTCGGCGACCTGCGTGACACCCTGGCCCAGATCGCCCGCGCCGCCGTGGCCTCCGGCGTGCGCCCGCTCCTGCTGCTTGAGGATGTGACCGCCTTCCGCGTGCTCGGCGACCGCCTGCTCGACTATCTGCTCGATCTGACCAGCGGCCACTTCGACGCGGTGATCGGCGTGACCACTGGCTTCGAGCGCACCCAGTTGGCCGGGGCCACCCTCGCCGGCGACCTGACCCACGTCCACCATCGCCTGCGCGCCCGTCTGGTGCTCACCGACGATCTCGGCCGGGCCTACGGCCTCGACGACGAAGTCGTTGACCTGGCCCGCGGCTACCTGGGCGCGATCCGGGGCGATCTGGCTGACCCCGCCCTCGCCGCCTGCGACGACGCCTTCGGCCCCGGGCTCTATCCCTTCACCGAGACGGCCCTGCGGCGGGCCTTCGCCGCGCTCCACGAGGAGGGCAGCCCGCGCCAGACGCCGCGCCTCTTCCTGGAGCACGTCCTCGGCGCGGCCCTGCTCTCGCCGAGCCGCCGCCTGCCGCCCTGGATCGCTCGGCCCACCTGCTCTCGCCGCCAGCACTCTTCCTCGCTGATGACGCGCCTGACCCCGCCCTGCGCGGATTGCTCCGCTGGTATGGCCATGTCGGCGACGACGCGATCACCCTCGACCGGCGCATCGCCGAGCTGTGGGGCGTGCCGGTGCCGCCCGATCTGATCCACGATGGGCAGATCCGCGTCGCCCGCGCCTACGTCGCCTCCGCCGCTGGCGCGCCCGTCCCCGCCGCCGCTGACTGGCAGCGCGAGCTGCACGAGCTTCAGCAGTGGCTCGACCAGGGCGGGCTCTACCCGAGCCGCGAGACGCTGAAGGCTGGCGTCGAGCGAATCATCCTCGCCATCGGCGACCCGCGCGCGCTTGGCAGCCCGGACTCGCTCGCGCTGAGCCGGGCCGAGATCTTCTACGCCCGTGGCGATGAGCGTATCCCGATCGCCCTTGGCCGCGAGAGCGGCGACCAGCCGGTGACTCAGGTTTCGCCGAAGCTTTGCGTGCGCGGCCTGCCCGAGGAGCGGGCTATCCTGGAGGAGCTGGCCTACCTGGCGCTCAGCGGCGCCGAGCTCTCGCAGGTCTGCCGGAACCTGGCCCTGACCCTGGCGTGGGCGCGCGGCCACTTCGACACCTATCAGGCGGACATTCGTCGGCTGCTGCGCGATCAGCTCGGCCTGTCCGCCGAGCACCTGATCCTGATCGCCTGGCGCATGATCGCGGGAC
>JBAXES010000847.1:0-1891 GCA_037140315.1 Chloroflexales bacterium | reverse complement strand
GGGCGGCCGAGGGCTGGATCTCGACGGCGGGGATGCCGGCCTCCAGCAGCGCGTCCACCACAATCCGGTTGAGGCGCAGGGCGGCCCCGGCGGTGAGGGCGAAGCCCATCCAGTCGGCGTCGGCGGCCAGGCCGCGGTGGACGCCGTACTTTGCGGCGTAGTGGTGGCCGAAGGAGCCGCTGCCGTGGCCGATCAGCAGCCGCAGCTGCGGGCTGGCCGCGCGGGCCTGGGCGATCTCGGCGGCCAGCCGGGCGATCAGGGGCAGGTCGGCGGCCTCGCGACCGGACTTATCGGTGATCACGGAGCCGCCGAGCTTGATGAATGTGTACATAGCTATTTCGGAAAGAGCAGCAGCACGGCGAGCACTGATATGCCCCAGAGCACGACGCTGCCGGCCAGGGGCATGTCCTTGAGCAGCAGCTCGTCTGGCGAGCCGCCCTCGCCGCGAATATAGATCAGGTAGAGGTAGCGGAAGATCGCGTAGATCACGAAGGGGATGGTGGCCATCAGCATCGGGTAGGGCTTCTGCGGGGCCACGGGGGCCAGGAACGCGGTGATGCTGTAGGCCATGATGATGCTCGCCGTGACGATCGACATCATCTGGTCGAGCATGGGCAGCGAGTACTCCTGGAGGATGCGCCGGTGCTCGCCGGCGCCGGCCTCAAGCAGCACCAGCTCGTGGCGGCGCTTGCCGATGCCCAGGAAGAGCGCCAGGAGCAGCATGCAGAGCAGCAGCCAGGGCGTGATCAGCACGTGGATCACGACTGCGCCGCCGATCGCCCGCAGCACAAAGCCGGTCGCCAGGACGAGGATGTCGAGCAGGACGACGTTCTTCAGCCAGTAGGTGTAGAGGAACCCCTGGACGGCGATGTAGGTGGCGAGCACGCCCAGGAAGATCATGCTCGGGTCGATCATGATCGCCGTGGGGATCACCGCCAGGATCAGGATGCCGGCGGCGATGGCCCCGACCTTCGGGCTCAGCCGGCCGGAGGCGAAGGGCCGGTTGCGCTTCTTCGGGTGGGCGCGATCCTTCTCGATGTCCACCAGGTCGTTCACCAGGTAGATCGCGCTGGCCGCCATGCAGAAGGCGGCGAAGGCGCCGGACACCTTTAGCAGGGGCAGCGGGTCCCGCCAGAAGTGCCAGAGCCGCTGCTCGGAGAAGGCTAGAGCGGCGAAGACGAAGACGTTCTTCACCCACTGGCGTGGGCGCATAGCCCGCAGCAGCTCAGCAAACATATTGGGGCGCTCCGCAGCGCTTGCCGCGCCGACGGGGCGATCTGTCGAGAGGTTGCTCATGATCTCCTGCGGGTGTGTGTCGCAAAGCTGTCTGATTGTACCCGAGGCACTCAGGGGCGTCAATGAGACGCATAATCTGCCCCTTGACAGGGCGGTCGGTCGGACGTACATTCTAGCACTATGCACGAGCTACTGATCGCCACCCACAACCCCGGCAAGCGGCGCGAGTTCGCCGCGATCTTCGCCGGCCTCGGCCTGACCCTGCGCACCCTTGATGATCTTGGCATTAGCGAGGATATTGAGGAGACGGGGACGACCTTTGCGGAGAACGCCCGCCTGAAGGCCGAGGGCTACCTGGCCCTCTCTGGTCTGCCCACCCTGGCCGACGACAGTGGGCTGGAGGTGGCCGCTCTCGGCGGCGCCCCCGGCGTCTACTCGGCGCGCTACGGCGGGGTGAAGGGCGGCGCCCAGCTCCAGTATCTGCTCGACCAGATGCAGGATGTGCCCTGGCACCAGCGCCTGGCCCGCTTCGTCTGCGTGATCGCCCTGGCCCGCCCCGGCCAGCCCACCCAGTTTGCCCAGGGCACCCTGTCCGGCGTGATCGAGCAGGCCCCGCGCGGCTCCGGCGGCTTCGGCTACGACCCGCTGTTCTACC
>JBAXES010000846.1:0-1892 GCA_037140315.1 Chloroflexales bacterium | reverse complement strand
CCCGCTATGCGTGCGCTGATCGCGCAGCTGCGCGATCAGCGCACGCATAGCGGGCAGCAGCGGGTCGCCGTCGTCCGGCACGCCGAACAGAGTCTCGCGGCGGTCGTAGGCGGTCGGGTGGCGGTAGATCGCGTCGAGCGCGCCCACGTGGAGGCGGTCGGCGTCGAGGGTGGTCAGCGCGGTCGCGTCCTCGCGCAGGCGCGCGGCGACCGCCTCCTCGGGGCTGAGGCCCCACTCGCGGTGAAACGCGCGGGCCAGGTCGCTAAACGCCGCGTCGGGGCGGGGCGCGGCGGTGCAGATGTTCACCACCAGCACGCGCTGGCCGACCGCGCGCTGGCCGGCGATGGCGCCGCCGCAGCAGAGCGCTGCGTCGTCCAGGTGGGGCGAGAGATAGACGTGGTCGTAGCCGGGGACGATGTCGGCGAGGCTGTGGAAGAGCATATAATCCTCTAGTGTGTCCGCGTCACCTTGCTGAGCCCGCGGGGCGCGTCGGGGTCGAAGCCGCGGGACAGGGCCAGATGGTAGCAGAAGAGCTGCGCCGGCGCGATGCTGATGATCGGCGCGAGCCAGCTCGGCAGGCCGCCCGGCAGGCGCAGCCCGACGCCGGCGGCGGCCAGGGTCTCCTCGTCGTCGGAGATGGCGAGCACCTGGGCCCCGCGCTCGCTCGCCAGGCGGGACAGCAGGGCGCGGGTGTCATCGCCCCCGGCGTCGCGCGGGGCCACCACCAGCACCGGGAAGCCCGGCTCGATCAGGGCGATCGGGCCGTGCTGGAACTCGGCCGTCGAGTAGCGCTCGGCCACCACGTAGGTCAGCTCCTTCAGCTTGAGCGACCACTCCAGGGCGGTGGCGAAGTGGTAGCCGCGCCCGAGGACGACGCAGCGGCTCATCTGGCTGAAGCCGGCGGCGGCCGAGGCGATGGCGTCCTCGATCTGGAGGGCCGCGCCGACGGCGTCGGGCACGCGATCCAGATCGGCGCGGCGGGAGCTGTCGCCCGACAGGGCGACCGAGAGCATGGCGAGGGTGAGCAGCTGTGCGCTGTAGGTCTTGGTGGCGGCCACGGCGCGCTCGGCGCCGGCGCGGATGTCGAGGCTGATCGCGGCGGCCTGGGCGAGGGGCGAGCCGGGGTCGTTGGTGATCGACAGCGTGAGCGCGCCCTGGCGGTTGGCCTCGTCGAGCACGCCGACGATGTCGGGCGACTGCCCGGACTGCGAGACGCCCACGACGAGGGCGCGGCTGAGGCGCGGCGGGCGCCCGTAGATGCTGAAGAGCGAGGGCGCAGCCAGGGCCACCGGCAGCCCGTTGAAGGCCCCCAGCACGTACTGGCCGTAGATGCCGGCGTGCTCGGAGGTGCCGCGCGCCGCCAGGTAGATGTAGTCGATCTCGCGGGCGCGGATGGCGGCGGCGGCCCGCTCAAGGTCGGCCCAGCCGGCGGCGAGCAGGCCGCGCAGCACGTCTGGCTGCTGGTGGATCTCACTGCGTAGGGTCATGTATCCTTACTCCATATTTCTCAGAAAAAGAGGAGTTTTGCGGGGAGGCCTCGCCTCCCCGCGCCCCTCCGTAGGGCTGCCGCCCTAGAACCTACGTACAGGGCTTGCGGCCCGCGCGCTCCCGCTAGAGCGATAGGCCGTGGCCGGCCGCGTAGAGGCCGGGGATGCCCGCCGGCAGGCGCCCGCTGATCGGGGCGTGGCCCCAGATCGCCGCGGCCAGGGCGTCCATCGCGGGCGGTAGCACGCTGTAGGCGCAGAGGTAGGTCGGCGCCTCGGGGTAGGCCGCCAGGTCGTAGGGCAGGCGCAGGGCCGCCGCCACCACGGCCACGCCGCGCCTCAGCAGCTCGCGCACCAGGGCCGCCTGCCCCGGCTGCTGGCCGGCGTTGATCGTACCGACGATCACCA
>JBAXES010000845.1:0-1893 GCA_037140315.1 Chloroflexales bacterium | reverse complement strand
AAGAAGGCCGAGCGCGAGCTGATGCAGACGGCGATCACCCAGCCGGCCATGCTCACCCTCGACATCGCCATGATGAAGCTCCTGGCGACCTACGGCGTCCACCCGGATATGGTGATGGGCCACTCGCTCGGCGAGTACGCCGCCCTGGTGGCGGCCGGGATCATGCCCTTCGCCGAGGCCCTGGAGGCCGCCGCCGCCCGCGGCGCCGAGATGACCCGCGTCAGCATGGATGATAACGGCTGGATGGCGGCGGTGATGGCCCCGCTCGATGTGGTCCAGTCCACCCTGGCCGAGATCGACGGCTACGTGGTGGCGGCGAACATCAACAGCTACGGCCAGGCGGTGATCGGCGGCGAGAGCAAGTCTGTCGAGCAGGCGATCGCCAGCTTTGTGGCCAAGGGCTTTCAGGCCCAGCGCATCCCGGTGAGCCACGCCTTCCACACCCGCATCGTCGCCCCGGCCGCCGCGCCGCTGCGCAACGTGCTCAACCGCCTGCACATCGCCGAGCCGGCCCTGCCCCTGGTGGCCAATGTCACCGGCGAGCTCTACCCGACCACGGTCGAGGCGATCAAGGACATCCTTGAGCTGCAGATCGCCTCACCGGTGCAGTGGGTGAAGGGCCTAGAGACGCTCTACGTCCAGGGCTGCCGGGTCTTCATCGAGTGCGGCCCGAAGAAGGCGCTTAAGGGCTTCGTCGATGATGTGATCGGCCACCGGCCCGATATGGTCTCGCTCTTCACCAACCACCCGAAGACTGGCGAGATCGCCAGCTTCAACCAGGCCCTCTGCGGCCTCTACGCCGCCGGCGTCGAGCCCTCTCCCGCTAAGGTTACTGCCGCTATGACTGCTAATAACCACGTCGCGCCGGCCCCCGCGCCGGTCGCCGCCGCGCCGGTGCCTGTGCATACGAACGGTGCCAGCCCCGCCCCGGCCAGCTTTGAGGCCCTGGGTGCCCTGCTGGCCCAGGCGATCCAGGCCGCGCAGCCACAGGCCGCAGCCGTCGGCCCGCAGCCTTTCGACCGCAACGCCACACCCCTCGGCTCGATCGTGATCAGCGGCACCGGCCTGGGCCTGCCGGGGGCCAGCAAGTCCCTGATGGACCCCGACAACGTCCTGCGCATCCTGCGCGGCGAGCAGTTCATCGACCTCATCCCCGAGCGATTCCGCACCCTGATGCTGCGCAAGCATATCGTCAGGCTGGTCAAGGGCGATGACGGCGGCCAGTTTGTGTCGATCGACCAGCCCTCCGATGTCATCCGCCTGGCCGGACGCTCCGGCAGCTTCGACCTGCACGCCGAGTACGGCGTGCCGGACGGGCTGATCGAGGCCCTCGACCGCACCACCCAGCTGGCGATGGCCGCCGGGCTGGACGCCCTGCGCGAGGCCGGGCTGCCCCTGGTGCAGACCTACCGCCTCACCAGCAAGGGCACGCACCTGCCCGACCGCTGGATGCTCCCCGAGTCTCTGCGCGACGAGACCGGCGTGATCTTCGCCTCGGCATTCCCCGGCATGGACCGCATGGCCGACGAGCTGGAGCGCTACCACGCCTTCGAGAACCGCCAGGCCCAGCTTGAGCAGCTCGATCAGCTGCGCGGCGTGATCAGCGACCCGACCGCCCTGGCCGAGATCGGTCGGCGCATCGCCGACCTGCGCGAGGAGCTGGCCCGCGAGCCCTACACCTTCGACCGGCGCTTCCTCTTCCGCGTGCTGGCAATGGGCCACAGCCAGTTCGCCGAGTATATCGGCGCGCGCGGCCCCAACACCGCCGTCAACGCGGCCTGCGCCAGCACCACCCAGGCTATCGGCATCGCCGAGGACTGGATCAGGGGCGGGCGCTGCCGGCGCGTCCTGGTCATCGCCAGCGATGATGTCACCAGCGACCGGCTCCTGGAG
>JBAXES010000844.1:0-1897 GCA_037140315.1 Chloroflexales bacterium | reverse complement strand
CCCGCGTCGATGGGGCCAAAGAGTTCACGATCTTCTTCCAGATCATGCTTCCGGCCATCCAGGGCACCCTGGTCACTGTCACCACCACCATCCTGATCCTTACGCTAAAGATCTTCGATGTAGTGATCGTGATGACTGGCGGCCAGTTCGGCACCGACGTGATCGCGGTCGAGTTCTACCGCCAGCTCTTCACCGCCAACGACAATGGTCGCGGCTCGGCGATCGCGATCGTGCTGCTGATCGCCGTCATCCCGGTGATGGTCTACAACCTACGCCAGCTCAACAAGCAGGAGGTGTTCTGATGGCCGCTACTGCCGCCCCATCCATCTCCGCCCGCAAGGCCAGCGCCAAGCGCCAGCAGTTGATCGGTAAGATCACCGTCAACACCGTCCTGGCGATCATCTGCATCATCTGGACAGTCCCGACCCTTGGCCTGCTGGTCTCGTCATTTCGCCAACGCGATGACATCTCCAATTCAGGCTGGTGGACGGTGCTGCCACACCAGGAGTATAAGACGGCTGGAACCTTCCAGCTCGACAAAGCCATCGACCTGCGCCAGCCGATTGTGTTCCCGCCCGAGCTCGGCGGCGGCAGCTACAGCGTCGATGATATCGCCTCGGGCATAAAGCTGCCCGACGGCCGCCGGGCCACCTGGGAGAACCGCCGCGGGCGTCTGCTGGCCCTTCAGGCCGGGGCCTGGGCCGTCAATACCAACTTCACCACCGAGAACTATACAGCTGTGCTCAGCGGCAAGCAGTTTGTGGTGAAGAATGCCGACGGCAGCGACCGTATCATCCAGGGCGATGACCTCTGGGGCGCGCTGATCAACTCGATCACGGTGGCCATCCCGGCCACGGTCATCCCCATCCTGATCGCGGCCTTCGCCGCCTACGGCTTCGCCTGGATGCGCTTCCCCGGCCGCTTCCTGCTCTTCTCAATGGTGGTGGCCCTGCTGGTGGTGCCGCTCCAGGTGGCGCTCATCCCCATCCTGCGCGACTACGTCGGACTCAAGCTGAACGGCACCTACCTGGCGGTCTGGCTGGCCCACACGGGCTTCGGCCTGCCCCTGGCGATCTACCTGCTCTACAACTACGTCAGCCAGCTCCCGCGCGACATCCTCGAGTCGGCCTTCATCGACGGGGCCTCGCACTTCACGATCTTCACCCAGCTCATCCTGCCGCTCTCGATGCCGGCCCTGGCCTCCTTTGCGATCTTCCAGTTCCTCTGGGTCTGGAACGACTATCTGGTGGCCCTGGTGTTCATCGGCGCGCAGCCCAACGTGCAGGTGCTGACGATGCGCCTGGCCGATATGGTCGGCTCGCGCGGGCAGGACTGGTATATCCTCACGGCGGGGGCCTTCATCACCATGCTCATCCCGCTGATCGTCTTCTTCTCGCTCCAGCGCTACTTCGTGCGCGGCCTGCTGGCCGGGTCGGTGAAGGGGTAGATCACTGAGGTGATGAGGCGCTGAGGCACTGAGGCGAGTACTCAGTGCCTCAGCGCCTCATCACCTCAGTCTCTCAGTGCTCCACCCGCCTGATCCGCCTCACTGTGCTGCCGAAGTCTCCCAACTCCACCGAGATCCCCGCGTACATCCAGCCCCGGCCCGTGCGGGTCTCCTCAACTCCCTCAACCTCATAGCGCGCGTCCGGGTCGAGCCCGCGCAGGGAGATCGGCGGCAGGTTCGCCGGGCGCGGCAGGTGCGTGCGGAACACGAACAGCACGCCCGCGGACTTGTCCTTGCTCACGTACTGCAGCGCCGAGAAGGGGTGTGCGTGTGGCGAGCGCAGCCGGTACATGTCGCCCTGCTGCACGATGTGGCGGATCTCCTTGTACAGGGCGATCCAGCCCGCCGCCTCGGCGCGCTGGCCCTCCGTCCAGCGCGCCAGGTGCCCGC
>JBAXES010000843.1:0-1897 GCA_037140315.1 Chloroflexales bacterium | reverse complement strand
TCCTGAGACGGCGCCGTGCCGCTGGGGGCGGGCGTCGCCGGGCGCCGGGCGCTGCTGCGCGCGATTGGCGACAAGCTGTAGCCGCTCGGCCGGCCAGGCGGGCTAGGCCAGCACCTGCTCCAGCCACTGCTCGACCGGGGCCATCGCCGCGAACGCGGCGATGGCCACCGCGACCAGCGCCGGCGTCTGCGCAACCTCCTGGGCGATGGGCGGCGCGAAGACGTGCAGCCCCGTATGCAGGAGCCACCTGGCGCGCGGGTGGTCGGCAGGCACCCCGGCGGGCACCCGCTTGTAGCCGACCCCCGCGATGGGGTAGTCGCCCTATCTGCCGCGGGCCGAGCGCGGGCCCTACTGTGTGCGCAGCAGGAAGACCGCCCCGGCGCTGGCGCTCATGGCGGCCATGACGATTGCCAGCGGCAGCGCGCTGG
Organism: Chloroflexales bacterium; assembly: GCA_037140315.1. Taxonomy (GTDB): domain Bacteria; phylum Chloroflexota; class Chloroflexia; order Chloroflexales; family Chloroflexaceae; genus Oscillochloris. The sequence continues at coordinate 1,469 of JBAXES010000843.1, read as the reverse complement.
CGGTGCCGAAGGCGCTCACCAGCGGGCTGACCCCGGCACCGATGAGAAACTGCAGCACCCCCATCAGCCCCGAGGCGCTGCCCACAATCTCCCTCGGCAGATCCTCAAAGGCCAGGGATGTGGCGTTCGGCCCGATCAGGCCGATGCTCGCGACCGCCACAAAGAAGGCCGGCACCACGCTGAGCACCCCCGCGCCGCTGACGACGGCGGCGATCAGCAGCAGGCCGCCGACCAGGCTGCCGCCGATGCCCAGGGCCATCAGGCGGCGCGGGTGAACCCGGCCTACGAGCCGCGCGCTGATCTGGCTGGCCGCGACGATCCCGATCGCGTTGCTGGCGAAGATCAGGCTGAAGCCCTGCGGCGAGACCCCGTAGATCTGCTGGAGCGCGAAGGGCGACCCCGAAATGTAGGCGAACATGGCGGCGAAGGCCAGCCCCGAGGCCAGAGCGTAGCCGACGAAGCGCCGATCCCCGAGCAGCACACGGAACGCCGCCAGCGTGGCCCTGAGCCCGCCCACCTGACGACGCTCGGCCGGCAGGCTCTCGCTCAGGCCGAAGGCCGCCGCCAGCAGCGCCAGCCCTATCGCCGCCAGCACCACGAAGACGCCGCGCCAGGAGGTGACCTGGAGCAGCAGGCCGCCGAGCACCGGCGCGAGGATCGGGGCCATCCCGTTAATCGCCATTGTCATGGCGAAGAAGCGCGCCATCTCGATGCCGGTGTAGCGGTCGCGCACGGCCGCCCGCGCGATCACGATCCCGACCGCCCCGGCCGCCCCCTGGAGAAGGCGCAGCAGGATCAGGGCCGGCATGCTTGGGGCGAGCGCGCACAGCGCCGACGTCACGGCGTAGGCCAGCAGCCCGACGAGCAGCGGCCGGCGTCGCCCCAGGCTGTCGCTCATCGGTCCCGCCACCACCTGGCCGGCCGCCAGGCCGAGCAGGCACGCGCTGAGCGTGAGCTGCACCTGCCACGCCGCGCCGCCCAGGTCGCCGCTGAGCGCAGGCAGCCCCGGCAGGTACATATCGATGGACAGCGGCCCGAACGCCGAGAGCGCCCCGATGATCACAATCAGCCCAAGCGGACGGGCGGCCGCCGGGGGCACCGGGGTCTCAGCAGTTACCTCAGATCTGGTCATGGTGTCCTGTCTGTTACTGTGCGCCGACGAGTACGCGGGCCGGCCCATTATACTGCCCCTGTGGCCAGATTGTCTCCTCTAGTGTTTGACCAGGGCTGGTGCAAAGTCACCTCCCGGAGGGGGTGTGGGGGCGGCTTCGCCGCCCCCACGTTATTTTTTTGTCAGGTTTGGGCGGCTTCGCCGCCCAAACCTGACAAAAAGCGGGGTCTGGGGCGCAGCCCCAGGGACTTTGCACGAGCCCTGAGTGTTTGACAAAGCCCGCCCTCGCGGCTATAATGCTGCGCGTGTGAGCCCAGGTGGCGGAATTGGCAGACGCGCTAGGTTGAGGGCCTAGTGA
>JBAXES010000842.1:0-1902 GCA_037140315.1 Chloroflexales bacterium | reverse complement strand
GGGCAGGGTTGGCACAGGCGTGGCGACCGGCGCGCTGGTGGGCGCGGCGGCTGCTGGCGTCGGCGCCGAGGATGTGGTGGGGCCGCCGCACCCGGCGAGCGTGGCCAGGAGCAGCGCGAGCGATCCGGCGCGGGTCAGGTGCTTGTACATGCCAGGGTGCGTCCTTCCGCAAACGGGGCGGCTCTCGAACGGGCGTTATGATACCACAATCGTGGGGCGCTGTGTCTGACATCGCTGTCATCTGCGCCCTCACCCCGTAAGCCTCCGGTAAGGCTCCTGTCATCGAATAGTTACTTACGACTCCCTGTCGATCCCGGCCCTATCGTTTAGGGTAGTGGTAGCGACGAAATGATCGACGATGGCGTACGCATCCGTCTAGACAAGGGAGAAGATCATGCGACACGAGCGAATCCGCAGGCTGCGTGGCCCGCTGATGGCCGGCTTTGCCGGGGCCATTGCCCTGCTGCTGAGCCTGTGGAGCTGGGCCTCGCTGGCCAGCTCTGCCAGCCTCAGCGCCTCACCCACCACCGCCCGCCAGAACGACACCGTGACCCTCGTCGGCCAGGGCTTCTCGCCCGGCGAGGCCGTGTCGGTCTGGATCACCTACCCCGACTTCCGGGTCTTCGGGGTGGCCGAGATCACCGCAAATGGCGACGGCAGCTTTAACTACCCGTACCTGCCCGACTTCCTGGGCGCCACCTTCTCGCCCACCGGCAAGTACACCTACACCGCCCACGGCAAGGCCAGCGGCCGCGAGGTCTACGCCAGCATCAGCGTCAACATCGGCGCGGCCCCCGGCACCTCCACCGGCGTCAAGCTCACCGCCGAGCCCGGCAAGGACTCTCAGGGCTCCTACTTCGTCTTCCGGGGCACCGGCTACGGGAGCGGCGAGGATGTGGCCGTCTGGCTGCGCTACCCCGACAACACCGTGACCGACCTCGGCAGGATCACCGCCGGCCCCGCCGGCTCCATCGAGTATGTGCTCTACGTCACCGGCGTGCCCGTGGGCCACTACGCCTTCACCGCCCGCGGCCTCGGCAGCAGCGCCAACGGTATCGCCGAGTACGATGTCACGGTCGATGACCTGACGGTCGCCAAGGGCGTGGCCACGCTTAAGGTCGGCCCCAGCCCCGACACCCAGCGCAGCGACGCCAGCTTCGTCGGCTACGGCTTCAAGCCCAGGGAGATCGTCACCATCTGGGTCACGCTGCCCGACTTCTCGACCAGATGGATCGGCGACGTCCAGGCCGACACGGAGGGTGCCTTCAGCGCGGTGCTCTACCTGAGCGAGCAGGAGCCGGTGGGCAACCGCAGCTACACCGCCTACGGTAACATCAGCGGCGTGCGCGCCGTGGCCGCCTACACGCTCAAACCCGGCCCCGGCACCGCCCCCGTCGACACCCCGGCGCCGCCCGCCAATGGCCCCTGCACCGGCAACGGCTGCTTCTAAGGCATGGTTCCAGGTGCCAGGTTTCAGCCAAGCTGGATTGAAACATTGAGAACCATCTCGCGCACCGGTCATTCCGAGCGCAGCGAGGAATCTTCCAGCTACTGTTATGGGAAGACCCCTCGCTGCGCTCGGGGTGACCGGCGAAGACATTTCTCTGCCTATGCGCTAGCATGATGAGGTGAGAGCCATTGCAAAACGGTAACGTAAAGCTGTCGATCCTGAAACCTTGTCTAACGCGCAGATAGCGCTGCTACAATCAGCAAAAAGCGCAGAAATGCCCCGCCATGACCCTGACCCTCCCCGAGCGCGCCGACGAGACCCTCGCCTGGCCCTGGGAGCGCTGGCAGCCGCACTATCAGGCCATCGCCGAGGCACCCTTGGACGCCAGCAGCGTCGATGTCTGGCTCGCCGCATGGACTCGCCTGTCCAACCTGCTCGCCGAGACCTCGGCG
>JBAXES010000841.1:0-1902 GCA_037140315.1 Chloroflexales bacterium | reverse complement strand
CCCATAATGCCAGTGCCTTCTATGAACATCTGCCGGCCGACGAAGCCTTTGCGCTATTCACTGGCAGTTCTCCATCCAGACGGCGCGCACGAAACTGAATTCCCACTACGAGCAGGTTCATGCCGCCAACACAAAATACAAGGAAACTTAGTTTACGGGGTACTAAAGCTCTTGGGCTTTACCCTAGTCTACCGACGAGTCGGCATCCGGGTAGTGTGGCGCACTTACGGGTGCCCTGCCGGAAATATTCCCGGCAGCGATCACATCTGCATGGCCAGCGAACCCGCAGCGTGTGCAAACAAACGAAAGGGGGCAATCCCGGCGAGCCTTCCACATGATAGAGGTCGACAAAGTCGGCGTTGTCGTAGCGGGCGTAGAGCCGGTCGCCGATCAAGCGATACGGGCTGTCGGCGGGCAGCAGCAGCGCGCCGAGGCGGGCCAACTCCTCGGGCATCAGCCGCGATGGTTGCGGTTTCAGCGACATTGCGCCCTCCTCCGTGCTGCCTGCGCCAGCTGGTCACGTCGCTCCATAGTATTACGCAACCGGGCCAAGTTTGCCAACGGTGTCTTTGAAAAGTATTGGTTTTAGGGCGGGAGAACGCGGCCCCTCACCCCAGTGCGCGCCGCAGCGCGTCCGCCAGATCGGGCGGCTCCGCGCGGCGGACGATCACCTCGGGGGTGCGGTGCCAGGCCGCACAGTCCCGCAGCGCGCGCGCCAGCCCGGCCACCAGCTCGTCGTCCGCATGCACCCCCGGCTCCAGGTGTAGGCCCCGCACCTCGAAGACGCCCTCGGCGCGGTGGGCCTTCGGGTCGAGCCGGCCCACCAGCCGTCCCCGGTGCAATATGGGCAGGGTGAAGTAGCCGTAGGCCCGTTTCTCGGCCGGCGTGTAGACCTCGATGCGGTAGTGGAAGTCGAACAGCTCCAGGGCCCGCTCGCGGTCCCAGACGACCGGGTCGAAGGGCGAGAGCAGGGTGGTGACGGACGAGGCCAGCGCGCCGGCCTCGGCGGCCTCCAGCAGGCCCAGGTTGTCGGGGTGGACGTAGGCCGGCTCCGGCCAGCCCGCGACATCGACGGCGATCAGCGCGCCGGCGTCGGCCAGCCGGGCGACCTCGGCCAGGGCCAGGCGCTTATTCTTCTGGCGGTAGTAGTCGGGCATCCAGCGGGCCGGGGCGGCGCCGAGGGCGCGCGCGCCGCGCAGCAGCAGCTCGCGGCGCACCTCGTCGACGCCCGGGGTGCCCGCGTCGTCCCAGCCGGGCAGCACGCGCTCGCTCAGGTCGTAGACGCGCTGGAAGTGCTCGCGGCGGGCGATCATGAGCTGGCCGAGGTCGAACAGGCACTCCAGGGCCGCCTTGGCGGGCTTGTGGTCCCACCAGCCGCCGCCGCCGCCCCGGCCTGCGAAGTCGGCGACGCGCAGCGGCCCCTCGGCGCGCACGCGCTCAAGCACGGCGGCGGCCACCTCGGGGTTGGCGCGCGCCCACTGGTACGCGGAGTCGGGCTCAACGCGCTGGCTGAGCATGCGCCGGCGGAAGAGGCCGTAGTCCTCGCTAGGCAGGAAGCAGGCGGCGTGCGCCCAGTACTCGAAGAGCGCGCCCTCGGCGAGCAGCTCGTCCAGCCAGGCCGGCTCGTACGCGCCCAGTCGGCCCCACAGCACGAGGTAGGGGCTGCGGGCCACGATATGGATAGTGTCGATCTGCAAGCCGCCCATGCGCCGGATGGCGGCCAGGACATCGGCCTTCGCGGCGGGCCGCTCCGGCGGCGCCAGCAGGCCCTGGGCGGCGAGCAGCATGTGGCGGGCGGCGGCGGGAGTGATTCTCATAATGCTGAGTGCTGAGTGCGATTTATCATACGACAAGGTTCGTGACAGCTTGACAGTTTGCGGCCGGGCAGCCCTCACCCCCAGC
>JBAXES010000840.1:0-1912 GCA_037140315.1 Chloroflexales bacterium | reverse complement strand
TGAGCAACCCGAACGCCACTATGTGGAGCGCCATCGCGATTGCCTTGGAGGCCGGGGTCTCGATTGGGGCGGTGTATATGGCAACGCGCAGCTTGTGGTTTACGATGGGGTTGCACACGGCCTGGAATTTTCTTCAGGGCGCCATCTTCGGCGTCGCGGTCTCGGGCACCGCTGCGCCGACCGATAGCCTGTTTCAGCCGCTCATTCAGGGCAGCCCCTGGCTGACCGGTGGCGCGTTTGGGATCGAGGCCAGCGTGATTACGGTGGTGCTGGGGCTCGGCCTGAGCAGCTATTTCATTGTTCATGCCGTGCGACAGAAACGCACCATGCGCGGGCTGTGGTGGCGCGGCGGGATCAACCGCATTGCGGTGGAAGGCCGTGCGCGCTCGTAGCGTGCGGTTCCACCAGCAGGGAGCAGGCGCGGCGGAGCGAACAGAGCGGTCGGGCTGGCCGGGCGCTGGGCCGCCCGGCCACAGCTACCGTCATGCGTCAGCGACCACGACGTGGGCGAACATCGGGAAGCTCACCGCGTCGGCGTCGTGATAGCGGCGGATGGTCGGCTCGACGTCGAGGCGCACCGCTTCGAGCAGCGCCGCGCGCGCCGGCGCCTGTAGCTCGGCGAAGGCGGGCACGGCGGCCGCCGAGCTGATCACGGCCAGCGGCACGAAGCGCTCCGGCTCCGGAAAGCGAACCTGCGCCGATGCAGGGACGATGTCCACCGCTGCCCACCCCGCAGTGGTGAACAAGGCCCGCAGCTCGGCGGCATCGCCCAGGGCAAACGGGGTCATGACGGCGGACACCGGCAGGGCGAGGTGCCGCGCCACCGATTCCATGAGCGCCGCAAAGACGGGGTGCTGGGCCAGCGCCTGGAGGACGATCACGGCCGCCCGCCCGCCGGGGCGCAGCACCCGCCGCATCTCGCGCACGGCCGCTGCCCGGTCCGAAAAAAACGACAACCCGTGCTGGCAGAGCACAACGTCAAAGGCGCCATCTGGGAAGGGCAGCGCCAGAGCGTTTCCCTCGTGCCAGGCAATCGCCGCGCCCGCCGGCGCCGGCAGGGCGCGCGCCACCGCCAGCATGGCCGGGTTCATATCCAGCGCGACGACCTGCCCCTGCGCGCCCGCCAGCAGCGCGGCCTGCCGCGCGACGATGCCCGTCCCGCAGGCCACGTCGAGCACCCGCTGCCCGGATCGGATGGCCGCATGCCGGAGCAGGATGGCGGCCCAGGGCAGAAACATGGCCGGGACAAAATACTGCTCGTAGACCTCAGCGGGGTTCAGCGGTTGCCGTTGGCTCATGGGGCGCTCCTGGCCTATGCGGGCAGATGATAGAACACACTGCCAGCGTGCCCTAGCCGTCACGAATCAGCGCGGCGCACGTGGCGCTCACGCTGCTGCGCGACAGGTGGGCAGGCGATGAGGGCAGGTGCCCATTATACGTCCCGCTTCAGGATCGTGATAGCCCAATCTCACAGCGACGACCAAAGGTGCGGGCCAGGCGTATTGCGGAGATGCGGCGCGATTGCTATGATGGGGTGGTCGGCAACGCCTCCTTCCTTGATGCATCGCGCTGCTTGTCGATGTGATACACCTACCGGTCAGGTCGTGCATGTCGACAGATCGCGCCGTCCCATCGCTGTGGATCGGCCTGCTCGGCCCACCTCAGGTCACCTGGGATGGGGCGGCGCTGCCGCTTACCCGCCGCCAGACCCGTGCCCTGCTCTACCACCTTGCCGCCGCGCGGCGCCCGCTGCCGCGCGCGCCGCTCGCCGCCCTGTTCTGGCCCGATGCCGCCGAGGCCACCGCGCGCCGCAACCTGACCCGCCTGCTGGTGCTGGTGCGGCGGGCCTTGCCCCAGCCGGCCGCGCTCGTGGCCGACGACACCAGCGTGACCCTGAACCCCGCACTGGTCG
>JBAXES010000839.1:0-1913 GCA_037140315.1 Chloroflexales bacterium | reverse complement strand
GACCCTGGCCGCCGGCGCGCGCCCGGATCAGCTCGGCCCGGCCAGCGTGTGCCTCTCGGCCCAGCCAGAGCAGGGCGTCTGGCCGGCGGTGCCCGACGCCGGCGTGAACCTCGGCTGCCAGCCGGTGGGGGCGACGCCGGCGGAGTACGCCGTGCGTCTCGACCCCGCCGCCCTGCCGCCCGCCTCCGGCGGCACCCTGCTGCTGCGGATCACCAGCGCGCCGTGGGTGCCCGCCGCCGAGGACCCGCGCCAGACCGACCAGCGCGCCGTCGGCGTGCAGTTCGGCGGGATGACGGTCGCGCCGTAGGGGCGCAGCAGCGGCCCCTACGGCGCCATTGGGATCTGGTACACCAGGAAGGTCGGCCCGCGCCCGTCGGGGAAGCCCGGGCCCTCGGCCAGAGGGTCCGGGCCGAGGACGGGCGTGAGGGCGGCGGCCTCCTGATCGGCGAAGTAGCCCGAGAGCAAGAAGTGGTCGCCCGGCCGCGGCGGGGACGACAGCGCCGCGCCGTCGAAGGTCTCGACGGGCAGGCCAGCGCTGAGAAAGGCGAAGATCTGGTCGGCGGCGACCGCACGCGGCACATAGATCCGCCCGCCCGCCCGCGCATCCGCTGCGGCGCGCACATACACGCCCATCTGGCTCTGCACCGGGTAGAACCCCAGGAAGACCTGAGGGTCAGGCGGCATGATCGCAAAGTAGACCCACACGTTCAGGGCGAGGGCCAGGCCCAGGGCGGCAGACGCGCCCCACGCGACGATCCGGCGCTGGCGCGGGCCAGCGGGCCAGAGCATGCGCAGCAGCTCGGCCATGCCGAGGGCGGCGATGGCGCAGGCCAGGGGCGCGGCCTCGAAGGCGCGCATGCCGTGGGGCGAGTCGACCGAGAGCGCGCTGGGCAGCAGGCCGACCCCGAGGGCGGCGAGCAGGAACATGCTGCGCCAGCCGGCGATCCGGCGCAGCAGCGCGGCCAGACCCAGCAGGAAGCCCAGCCCGGTCACGTAGTCGAGCATGGGCCGGCCGGGGGCGTGGTGTCGCCCGTTCAGGTCGCCCTGGACATTGAACATCAGCAGGTGGCGGCGCAGGCTGTCGTCGAGCACGGCCAGCGGCGCGCGGCCCTGGCGGGCCTCCTCGCTGAGCACAAAGACCGCGCCGACCCGGCCGTTGAAGTCGTCGGGCTGGCGGATAGCGTAGCCGATCAGCGGGGCGAGGACGAGCAGGCAGCCCAGGGCGGCCGGCAGCACGGCCAGCAGCCAGCGCCGCCAGTCCCTCCGCTCGATGATCGTCGCCAGCGCCAGCAGCCCGCCCATCAGCGGCGCAAACCGGCCGATGTGATACGTCTGGGCGGCCAGGCCGAAGCAGGCCCCCGCCAGCAGGCCGCCGATAATGATCGCAGCTGGCCGCGCGGCGCGCCCCCCGCCGGGCCGCAGGGCGCGGTCGAGCAGCCAGAGGCCGCCCCAGGTCAGCAGCGGCTCAAAGACCGTCGGGAAGGAGAAGCGGCTGATCGTGATCTGCCAGCTCGAGATCGCCACCAGCAGGGCGGCCAGCAGGCCCACGCCGCGCCGCCCGCCCAGCCTCGTCACCAGGGCGTACACCGGCAGAACCGTCAGCGCGCCAGCGACCGCCGTCACCAATCGCATCGTCCAGAGGTATACGCCGAGAAGCTGGAGCGCCACAGCGAAGGGGGCCAGACCCAGGCCGGGCAGCTGCACGCGCAGATCCGTCACATAGGCCGGGCGGTAGGCGGGATCGGCGGCCATGCGCAGGGCGGTGAGCCCGTGGCGGGCCTCGTCGCGCCAGAGGCCGAAGGGCAGCGTGTCGATGCGGTAGAGGCGCAGGGCCAGGGCCAGCAGCAGCACCGCGCCGAGCAGGGCCAGGGCCACCCTCACCCCCAGCCCCTCTCCCTCACGGGGAGAGGGGA
>JBAXES010000838.1:0-1913 GCA_037140315.1 Chloroflexales bacterium | reverse complement strand
CGCAGCCCTTCGCAACCACCAACCCGGCCTGCTGGCCCTGCTCGACTCGTCACAGCTCTACTTCTTGTCCGTCTGGCTGCCGTTCGGGATCGTGTTGCTTGCCCTGGCGCTGCGTGCGATCATCCGCAGTCACGGCGGCGACCCGCACGCCTTCGGCGCGACGCTGACCACCCGCGACCTGCTGCTGGCCCTGGTCGGCCTGGCGCTGGGGGGTGCCGTGTTCTACTTCCAGGCCTGGCGCCCGCTGCCGCCAGAGGCGCAGCGCCCAGGCATCGTGGCCCACTACGTCATCTGGATGCTCTACCCCAGCATTGCTGAGTCCCTGGTGTTCATGGGGGTGGTCTTCCACGCGGCGGAGGCGTCGGCGCGACAGCTGTGGCGCTGGCCCGGGGGTAGGATCGTCGGGGCCGTCTGCGGCGTGCTGCTCTCGTCGGTCGCCTTCGCCGTGTTCCACTTCAGCTACCCGACGCCCTGGAACACCTGGGCGCTCGTGCGCACCATGTTCTTCGTCTGGGTCGCGGTGTCAAGCTTCTACGCCCTCACGCGGAGCATGCCTGCGGCGCTGATGTTCCACACGCTGCTGGCAGTGACCGGCTTCGTGCGCAACCAGCAGGATGTGCGCAGCCCGGACTTGCTGGGACTCGCGCTGAATGCCGTCGCTATCGTCGTTGTGGTGGCGATCCTGTCCACTGCGGCGACATCCTCGCGTGCCCTGTCTCGCCGCCAGCCCGCCTGACTCGTTGGGCAGATTGATGGGGCGACAGGGTCATGTCCTCCATGCCGCCCTGGAGGAGGGCGGCCATCCTACCGCTGCGCGACGTGTGTGGCGACCTCCACCTCGCTGTATGGCGGCTGCCCGGCCGTTGCCCGGCGCCGCCCTGATGATCAGCGACGTCAGCACGGGTGAGATCAGCGGGAGGTCGGTCACGTTGAGGTGGTGGCCCGGCACATGGACTTTGTACGCGTCCGGGGCCGTGGCGACGATCGCGTTGATCGGGTTCCGACCGTCCGGATCATTGGCGGAGTCGATGTTGCGCCCCAGGGCGTCACTGTAAACCACCCCACTGCAAGCGGTGGGGCTTTTTCATGGCGCGTCGCGGAGGGCCAGCGCTGGCGTCCTCGTCCGACGGTAGCGCTGGCCCTCCGCGAGCCGCAGTTGCTGCGCCATTGCGCACGATCATCGACCGTTCCATCGCGGTAGCACTGACGGCTTTCACCCCCGCCGCAAGCGGGCGGGGTTCTCGGCCGTGGGTTCTCATAGAGCATGCAGCATGATCCGCTCCTTGATCGGCGTTCTCTATTCTTACGTCTCTATGCTCAATTCGAGCGAGCCAGGCGCTCACCAGCGTGGATTTGCCGAACCCGGCCGGCGCGGTCACCAGCACCAGCGGGCATCCGGCGGCCAGGCTTTCGTCCAGGCGCATATCCAGACGCGGGCGCTCGGTCAGACGTCCAACGGTCAATGAGCGGTGGAACTTAGTTGCAAGCAGCAAATTCAGCTCCATTTTTGTTTAGGGATTATATTTCAATTATACATGGCATTGCTCTCGGGATAGCAGCCCGGAAATACGCGAACAGCCGCCTAGAGCTACCTGGCGGCGACGCTGCGCAGATCATAGCACACGACGCTTTGACAGGCGAAGTATACCACATGTGCAGTGTGATTTTCAGGCCATACGCTGCACCATCGGCGCTATCGTTGAGATAGACACAGAGAACCTGCCACGATACCATCCTGGCGACAGCCCGACACGGTGCGCGTTGTCGGGCTGTTGGGCTGTCAGGGTGGTGATCACAATATAATTGTTCACGATCCCCTTCCCGTATTGTCATCGGGGTGCGATAGCCTACTCCAGAAGCCAGTATGACGGCATCGCTGCTCGCAACCAAATACTATCGCCCAGCCCCCGCGC
>JBAXES010000837.1:0-1914 GCA_037140315.1 Chloroflexales bacterium | reverse complement strand
CCGTTTGCGCTTGGCGGCGAGCAGGCTGGAGACGGCGCCGCCGCCCGCCGGCGACGCCGTCTCCAGCCTGCTCGCCGCCAAGCGCAAACGGCGCGGGTGATATCAAGCCTTGCTTGATCGTGGGCAACGGTTTTTTCTCGGAGGGGCTGCGCCCCTCCAGGCCTCCCCGCTATCCCGGTGGCCAAAAGGTCACCGGCGCATACGACTCCCCATGTTAGAATGGTGCCATCTCCCGCTCCGCCCCCAACACATAAGGAGGCCCTATGGCCGACAGCGCCGTCATCGTGCCCGACGCCACGCCTGCCGATCGACTCGCTCTGGGCACCAAGCTCGCCTTCGGTGCCGGCGATCTAGCCCCCGCAATCGTCACGATCGTCATCTCATTCTTCCAGTTTGTCTTCCTGACCGAGGTGGCCGGCCTGAATCCCCTGGCGGCGGGCTCCGTGCGCAGCATCCTCACGATCTGGGACGCGGTCAACGACCCCGTGGTTGGCTGGCTCTCTGATCGCACCCGCTCGCGGTGGGGCCGCCGCCGGCCCTGGATCCTATTTGGGGCCGTGCCGTTCGGGATCACCTTCGCGCTCCAGTGGATCGTGCCGCCCTTCGATGACACTGGCAAGTTCATCTACTACGTCATCGTGGGGGTGCTGCTCAACGCGGCCTTCACTGCGGTGAACGTGCCCTACACGGCCCTGACTCCCGAGCTGACCCAGGACTACGACGAGCGCACGAGCCTGAACGCCTTCCGCTTCGCCTTCAGCATCGGCGGGAGCCTGATCGTGGCCGTGCTGCACCCGGTGATCGTGGGCAGCTTCGCCGATAAGACGATGGGCTATATCGTCTCCGGCGTGATCTGGGGGGTCGTCTGCGTGCTGCCGCTGCTCTGGTGCTTCGTCGGCACGCGCGAGCGGTTCCGCAGCGAGGAGGAGCAGGATGAGCGGGTGAGCCTGGGCGAGCAGCTGCGCACCACGTTCAGCAACCGACCGTACCTCTTCGTGATCGGGATCTACCTCTTCTCATGGCTGGCCATCCAGGTTACATCCACCGTGCTGGTGCCCTATGTCACCTACTGGCTGGGCAGCGTACCCCAGTTTCCGCTGAGCGTTATGGGCATAACGTTTACCCGGCCGAGCGATATCGTGCCGATCATGCTGTTCGCCGTGCAGGGCTCGGCGCTGGTCTTCCTCTTTGTGTGGAACGCGGTCTGCCCGCGCATCGGCAAGAAGGCCGTCTACATGATCGGTATGACCTTCTGGATCGCCGTGCAGAGCTTTCTGTTCTTCGTGCAGCCGCAGCAGGTTGGGCTGGCGCTCCTGCTGGCGGTGCTCGCCGGGGTGGGCGTGGCCACCGGCTACATTATCCCCTGGAGCATGATGCCCGACGTGATCGACTACGATGAGCTGCGCACCGGCAGGCGCCGCGAGGGCATGTACTACGGCCTGATGGTGCTGCTCCAGAAGTTCGGCCTGGCCGCCGGGCTCTTTATGGTCGGCGCGGTGCTCAACTCGGCCGGCTACGACGGTGCCTTCGGGTCGGGCGAGCAGCCTGCGAGCGCCCTCCTGGCCCTGCGCTGGATGATCGGCCCGGTGCCGACGATCGCGCTGATTGCCGGCATGGTTGTCACCGCCTTCTACCCGATCACGAAGCAGAAGCACGCCGAGATCCTCGCCCAGCTTGAGCGCCGCAAGGCGGGGCATCCCTAGCGGAGGGCCTCGGGGGTTGCTGCTGACAACATTTTTGTTGGGCCTGGGCGGCTTCGCCGCCCAGGCCCAACAAAAAAAGAACGTGGGGGCGGCGCAGCCGCCCCCACGCGCCCGCCGCGATGCTGCTATAATCGCAGCGATGAAGACAACACGTCAACTCAGCTGGCTGGCCCTCTGCCTGGCCTTGGCTGCGGCCTGCGCCGCCCCGCCC
>JBAXES010000836.1:0-1916 GCA_037140315.1 Chloroflexales bacterium | reverse complement strand
GCGCATGTAGGTGTGCTCGGGGGCGCTCGGGTTGGTCAGCTTCACATAGCGCGCGGCCACCGCCTCGGCGGGCTGCACCTTCGCCACCAGCGGCATGGCGATCAGCGGGCGGGTGATCAGCTCATCCAGGCCGCAGCCGACCATGGTGTCGCGCACCTTCTGCTCCAGGCGCAGCTCCTTGTGATCCTGCGATCTCGGCAGCTCATCGGCCATGCGCGTCTCGGGGATGCGGTCGTAGCCGTAGATGCGGGCCACCTCCTCGCAGAGATCGGCCAGGATGCTGACATCCAGCCGGAAGGAGGGCACTGTCACCCGCACCGTCGGCTCATGGACATAGGTGGCGAAGTCACCCATGCCCGCGCCGCCGCGCAGATCGCAGATGAAGCCGAGCTGGGTGAGGATCGCGGCGATCTCGTGAGAGTCGAGCTGGATCCCCACAATCCGCGCCACCTCGACCGTGGTCAGATCCAGCACCACCGTCTGCCAGGAGCGCGGGTAGGCGTCCACAAAGCCCTGGGCCACCGTGCCGCCGGCATACTGGCGCATCAGCTCAAGGGCGCGGCGCTGCGCGATCAGCGGCAGCTCGTAGTCGACCCCGCGCTCGTAGCGCCGGGAGGCCTCGCTGGGCAGCTTCAGGCCGCGGACCGTCTTGCGGATCTGCACGGGCTCCCAGATCGCCGCCTCCAGCAGCACGTCAGTGGTTGTGGAGCCCACCTCGCTCGACTCGCCGCCCATCACGCCGGCCACCGACAGGGCGCCCGCCACGTCGCAGACCATCAGCGGCGCGTGGCTCAGGCCGCTCTCGGCGCCGGGGGTGAGGGCGCGGTGCTTGCCATCGAGGGTGCGCAGGCGCTCGCCGGGGCGGGCGCTACGCACGATCAGCTGGCCGGCCTGCACCTTCGCGTAGTCGAAGGCGTGGGTGGGCTGGCCCCACTCCAGCATCACATAGTTCGAGACATCGACAATATTGCTGATCGGGCGCATGCCGGCGTTGGTCAGGCGACGCTGCATCCAGTGCGGCGAGGGGCCGATCGTCACACCCTCGATCAGGCCGATCGTGAAGCGCGGGCACAGGTCGGGCTCCTCGATCGTCACCCCGGCCCGGCCGACGATCGGCGCGCCCTCAGCCACCACCTGCGGGCTGGGCAGGGTCAGCCTCGCGCCGGTGATCGCCGCCACCTCGCGGGCCATGCCCACCACCGAGAGGCAGCGCGCATAGTTCGGCGTGAAGTCCAGCTCCAGCACCACCTCGCCCAGAAAGTCGCGCAGCGGCGCGCCCACCGGCGCATCGTCCTCCAGGATGAGGATGCCGTCGTGCTCCTCGGAGATGCCCAGCTCCTTCTCGGAACAGAGCATAGCGTCGCTCATCACCCCGCGCACCGGGCGGCCCTTCAGTGTGGCGATCACCCAGCCCTCGGCGTGGCCATCGTAGAGCCGTGAGCCCTCCTTGGCGTACACCGACTTGAGCGGGTGCGCCAGCGGGCCGAGGCCGCGGTACTGGAACAGGTTCGGCGCGCCCGTCACCACCGTGTGCGGCTGCGCGGCCCCGTAGTCCACCTCGGCCAGCACCAGCCGCTCGGCGTTGGGGTGCGGCTTCACCTCCAGGATGTTGCAGACCAGGATCTTCTCTGGGTCCCAGGGCAGATCGCCACCCTCCAGGCCGATATAGCGGATATCGACCACCTCCATGCCGCTGAGCGTGAGCCGACGGGCCAACTCCTCCACGGTCACGGTGATCTCGACAAACTCCCTCAGCCAGCTCAACGGGACTTTCATCTTATATCTTCCTCTACAAAGCGGGCATGCCCAGAAGGGCGCGGCCCCGCCGGAATATGGTATTGCTCTGACGGGTTTGCCGATAAGACAAGGTTTCAGCGTACGTTACAGTTCAGGCAATTGCACTGCATCAGGATGCG
>JBAXES010000835.1:0-1916 GCA_037140315.1 Chloroflexales bacterium | reverse complement strand
CGCGATCTTCACCTTGAAAGGGTGACGTCCTAGGCCGCTAGACTATGGGGGCGTGCTGCGGCCCATTATACCAGGGCCGGCGCGAGCTATCAAGCTGGATCGGCAGCGTCGCGCTCGTCGTAGTAATCGGCCAGTCCGGCCAGGGCCATCTGGGCCAGGTATGGTGTTACCTCGCTGCCCAGCGAGGTGCGGAAGGCGCTGTAGTCGATGACGATCGCCTCGCGCCAGCGGCCCTGCTCCACGTAGGCGGGCAGCAGCCGGCGCAGCTGGCCCGCCAGGAAGCGCCGTGTGTTTGGCACCGCCACGCTCAGCACCGCGCGGCGCAGGTAGTCCGAGAAGATCGCTGACTGGTCATCATCCACCACCGGCGGCTCGCCCACCTGGGCGATCAGCTTACTGATCAGCAGCGGGCCGAGGTGCAGCGGCGCGAACTCCGCGCCGCGGAAGACCTCGATGCAGAGTGCGTTTAGCGCCGCCTCGTCGCGGTGGAGTTCCAGGGCCAGGGGCCGCTGCGCGAGCAGCTGCCGGGACGCCGCTGCGATCCGCACCTGCTCGGCCTCGTCGGGCGGCTGTGCCAGCCACGTCCCCGCGCAGCGTGTCAGCAGCGTCGCTATATCTTCGCCGCCGGACAGGTCGCTCGTCCGTCGCATTCCGCGCTCCTCTCGTTCGCTTGCCCTTGCCGCCTACTGCGGCAGTATACCGCATCTTGTTTGTATTGGGGTAAAGTGAATAATATCTCTTAAGAACTTGACTTTATATCGCCCCGGCGCTACAATCGTGGCACACAATGCGCATACTACTGAAAGGGGCATGGCGTTATGGCGCGGATCTACGACAGCATCATCGACTTGGTTGGCAACACGCCGCTGGTACGGCTCAATAAGGTGAACGACACCCACGCCACAGTGCTCGCCAAGCTGGAGTTTTTTAACCCGGCGAGCAGCGTGAAGGATCGCATCGGCCTGGCCATGATCGAGACCGCTGAGCGCGAGGGTAAGATCACGCCCGGCGAGACGACTCTGGTCGAGCCGACGAGCGGCAACACCGGCATCGGGCTCGCTTTTGTTGCCGCCGCCAAGGGCTACAAGCTGATCCTGACGATGCCTGAGACGATGAGCGTCGAGCGGCGCAAGCTGCTGCGCGGCTACGGCGCCGAACTCGTGCTTACCCCCGGCACTGAGGGCATGCGCGGCGCTATCGCCCGCGCTGAGGCGATCGCCGCCGACCTGCCGAATAGCTTTATTCCGCAGCAGTTTAAGAACCCGGCGAACCCTGAGGTACATCGGCAGACCACCGCCGAGGAGATCTGGCGCGACACCGATGGCAAGGTCGATATCCTGGTCGGCGGCGTCGGCACCGGCGGCACGATCACCGGCGTCGGAGAGGTGATCAAGGCCCGCAAGCCCGACTTCCGCGTGGTGGCCGTCGAGCCCGAGGCCTCCCCGGTTCTCTCCGGCGGTAAGCCCGGCCCGCATAAGATCCAGGGCATCGGCGCCGGCTTCGTGCCCGATGTGCTGAACCAGAGCATCATCGATGAGATCCAGCAGGTCAGCAATGATGACGCCTTCGCTATGGCTCGCCGCCTGGCCAAGGAGGAGGGCATCCTGGTCGGCATCAGCAGCGGCGCCGCCGCCGTCGCCGCTCTGCGCGTCGCCGCCCGCCCCGAGAACGCTGGTAAACTGATCGTCTTCATCGTCCCCTCCAACGGCGAGCGCTACCTCTCCACGCCCCTCTTCAGCGAGGAGTAGCCCTGATCGCACTACTGCAGAAGTAACGCTGTCGACTGGGCATCCGCCGCCCCATGTCACCCTGAGCAACGCGAAGGGTCTTCCAATTCACGATCCTGGAAGATGCTTTGCGTCGCTCCTGAGAACCATCCCGCGCACCGGTCATTCCGAGCGCAGCGAGGAATCTTC
>JBAXES010000834.1:0-1922 GCA_037140315.1 Chloroflexales bacterium | reverse complement strand
TTCCGCGCCCTGATCGCCAACAAGCTGCGGGCGGCCCTGACGATGCTCGGCATCGTGATCGGCGTGGGCTCGGTGATCGGCATGCTGGCCATGGGCAACGGCTTCCAGGGCTTCCTAACCAGCCAGTTTGACCAGCTCGGCATCGGGACGGTCTACATCGCGCCGTTCATCGACACCAACAAGATCGCGGTCGCGCAGACGGCCAGCCTGACCAGCGCCGACGCCCAGGCGATCATGCAGCCCGGCCGCGCGCCGGCGGTGCAGGCGCTGGCGATCGAGTGGAGCGCCGACACCCAGGTGATCGCCAACGGCCAGCGCAGCACCTACGGGGTGCGCGCGGTGAGCCCCTCGTTCTTCACGATCAGCCCGCAGGCCCTGGCCGGCGGGCGCCTGCTCACCGCCGCCGACGACGCGGGCCGCGCCCGCGTCGCCGTGATCGGCAAGGATGTGGCCGAGAAGCTCTACGGCGGGCGCGCGGTCGCCGTCGGCCAGCGCATCAGCCTCAACGGCGTGCAGTTCGATATCATCGGTGTCCTGGCCAGCAAAGCGGGCCAGATCAGCGTCGGCGCCGACCCGGCCGGGGCGATCTTCGTGCCCTACCAGACCGGCCTCGCCCGCCTGTTCCGCAACGACACCAGCGACCGGGTCAACGTCTCGTTTATGACCGTCAAGGCCGTGGACCGCACCAAGGTCGACGCGGCCATCCGCCAGGTGACCGAGGTGCTGCGCAGCGAGCACCGCCTGACCTACCAGGACAACGACTTCACCATCATCAACCCCGAGCAGTTCGCCGCGCAGGCCAGCGCGGTGCTCGGGGCCTTCAACGCCTTCCTAGGCATCGTGGCCGGGATCTCGCTGCTGGTGGGCGGGATCGGGATTATGAACATTATGCTGGTGAGCGTCACCGAGCGCACCAAGGAGATCGGCCTGCGCAAGGCCGTGGGTGCCCGCCGCAGCGACATCCTGCTCCAGTTTCTGATCGAGGCGCTGGTGCTCTGCCTGATCGGCAGCGGCGCGGGGATTGGCCTGGGCTACCTGCTCTCCCTCGCCGGCACGGCCATCCTGGTCGGGCTGTTCCAGGCCACCGGCGCCCAGGCCACCGTGAGCCTGGGCAATGTGCTGCTGGCCAGCGGGATCGCCGCCGGCATCGGCGTGGCCTTCGGCTTCTTCCCCGCCCTCACGGCGGCCCGCATGAATCCAATTGATGCGCTGCGGACAGAGTGATCCGCTGGGCCGTACGCCCCCGAAAATAAGCATATATGTGGCTGAAATTGCCAGCTTCGCTGGCAATTTCAGCCACATATATACAGGTTTTAGGGCGGCAGCCCTAACATCGAGGCATCTTATGTCCATCATTGAGGCGTTTCGCGTCGCCTGGCAGGCGATGCTCACCCACAAGCTGCGCTCGCTGCTGACGATGCTCGGCATCATCATCGGCGTGGGCGCGGTGGTGGGCATGCTCGCCATCGGCGACGGCTACCAGATCTTTATCCAGCGCGAGTTCAATAAGATCGGCGTGGGCGTATTTTATATCAATCCGTCAGTGGACAGCAAAAACAGCGCCGAGACCCTGCGCCCGCAGCTGCGCGCCGAGGACGCGGCGGCGATCCTGCGCCCGGGCGCGGCCCCAGCGGTGGAGTTCGTGGCCCTGGAGCTGAGCCGCAGCGGCGCGGTGAGCGCGGGCGGCGAGCGCTACCGCTTCGGGGTCAAGGGCGTGACCCCAAACTTCTTCCAGATCGGCGACACGACCCTGGGCGACGGGCGCTACTTCGACGCGGGCGAGGCGGCCACCAGCGCCCGGGTGGCCGTGATCGGCGATAACGTGGCCAAGACCCTCTTCGGCGACATCTACAGCGCGGTGGGCCGGCGGATCAGCCTCAACGGCGTGCAGTTCGAGGTGGTGGGCGTGAGCACCACCAAGC
>JBAXES010000833.1:0-1926 GCA_037140315.1 Chloroflexales bacterium | reverse complement strand
CTCGGCCAGCTCGTCCACCGTCCAGCCGCCGTGCAGCGCTGCCGCGATCACGTCCACCCGCTTGGCCACGCCCTCGCGCCCGATCAGCTGGCCGCCGAGCAGCCGGCGCGATCCCTCCTCGTAGACCAGCTTCACGTGGATGGGCTGGTGCCCCGGCATGTAGTGCGCCCGCGAGTTCGCCGTCGCGCTGACCGTCTGCACCGCAAAGCCCTCGGCCCGCGCCCGCGCTTCGGTCAGCCCGCTGCTGGCCGCCTCAAGGTCAAACACCTTCACCACGGCGGTGCCGACGATCCCGCCGAAGCGCGCGTCGCCCCCGCCCAAGTTCTCGCCCGCCACCTTGCCCTGCTTGTTCGCGGTGGTGCCGAGCGGCACCCAGGCTGGCCGCCCGGTCACCCGGTGGTGCGCCTCAGCCACATCGCCCGCCGCCCAGATCTGCGGCACATTGGTGCGCTGGTGGTCGTCCACGGCGATGGCACCGGTCGGCCCGAGGGCGACCCCGGCGGCGCGGGCCAGCTCTACCTGCGGGCGCACGCCGACGGCGAGGATGACGATGTCGGCGGGGATGGTCTGCCCGCCCACGATCACCCCACGCACGTGCGTATCGCCCTCCAACCCCTCCACGGCCTGCGACAGACGCACCTCGACCTGCTGGCGTGCCAGCTCGGCCTGCGCGTGGCCCGCGAGCTCAGGGTCAAGGTTTGGCAGCAGCTGGGGCAGCCGCTCCACCACGGTAAGGGCGATGCCGTGGGCGGCGAGGGCCTCCGCCATTTCGAGGCCGATGTAGCCGCCGCCGATGATCACCCCGCGCGCGGGCTGGCGCTGCGCAATCCAGCCCTGGATCGCCAACGCATCCTCGACATTGCGCAGGGTAAACACCCCTGGCAGGTCGGCACCGGGGAGCGGAGGGCGAATGGCCCCGCCGCCTGCGGTGAGCAACAGCTCGTCCCAGGAGTCGGTGATCTCCGCGCCGCTCGATAGGTCACGCACCCACACCATGCGGGCGGCCGGGTCGATTGCGCGCACCTCGTGGCGTACGAGCGCTCGGATGCCCTGTTTGGCGAACTGCTCGGGGGTGCGGACGACCACATCCTCGACGCGGGCGATCTCGCCCTTGATCGCGTAGGGGAAGCCGCAGGCGCCGTAGCTCACGTAGCCGGAGCGCTCGTAGACTACGATCTCCAGCGCCGGATCCATCCGCTGCGCCTTGGCGGCGGCGCTCATGCCGGCCGCGCCCCCGCCAATGATGATGACTCGTCTGCCCATCATGCACCTCGCTGCTGGGCGCCGCCGCGCTGGCGACGCTATAGTGGTGGTTTGATGTTCACGGCTGACGGAAGGTTTCAGCCGCCGGCCCCTATGGGGCAGCCTGCTCAATCAGCCACTCGCGCAGCGCGGTCACGGAGAAGTCGGGCGCCACTGCCTCCAGATCCTTGAGCGCCGCGCTGGGGGGCGTCTCGGCCGGGATGGCGAAGCGGGCGTACAGCGCGGCCCGGTCGACGTGGTAGGCGTCGACCACGGACTCGATGGTCATCCAGCCCTTGACCTCAGCCGGGTCAGCGCCGCTGAGCTGCACCGCCGCCCCGTCGGGCGTGAGTTTGCCGGAGACCGACCAGAGCCCGGCGTACTGGGCGGCCTGGATGGTGCCGAAGAAGAGCACGAGAATGAGGGCGGCGTAGGCGAGCCCGCTGATGCGCAGGCTGCCGCGGGCGCGGGGTGCGGTGGTCTGGGTGGTCATAGGTAGCTCCTGATTTCTTTTGGTCGTGCCGGTTGGCAGCTTTGCTGCCAACCGGCACGACCAAGCAGGTTTGGGCGCAGCCTCAACGATGGATTAATCGCCGCTCGTCGGGGCGGGTGCTGCGTTGGGGCGGGTGCCAGGCAGGGCCAGGCGCAGGTCAATGGCCTCGGGGCGCGGGCCCTCGCTCACAC
>JBAXES010000832.1:0-1942 GCA_037140315.1 Chloroflexales bacterium | reverse complement strand
CCACGTGGATGTCTATGACCCCGTCGCGATCCGCCAGTACGCCGAGGGCTTCGGGCTCGACCTCTTCCTCGCCCGTATGCGCGATGTGATCGGCGCCGCTGTGGACGCGAGTGGCCCGCCGCGATAACGTATCGTGTGGCGGGGGATCTGCGGGGAGGGGCGCGCCCTCCCCGTGCCCCTCTCACATCAAGAGAACCCATGCAGCTACGCGCCTACCTTGCCATGCTCCGCCGCTTCTGGCCGCTGATCCTGCTGCTGCCCCTGGCGGCCGGCGGGCTCAGCCTCGGCCTGTCCCTGCGCCAGCCCGTGCGCTACCAGGCCAGCGTCCGCCTGATGATCGCCCGCGGCCTGATCGACACCGGCGGCGTCGCCAGCATGCCCGACTTTAACGATAGCTACTCGTGGACCACCACCGAGTTTATCCTCGACGACCTGCCCCAGGTGATCGGCAGCGCCGCCTTCGCCACGGACGTGCAGGCCGCCGTGGCCGCCGCCGGACTCTCCGTGACCCCCGCCGCCATCCAGGCCGGCCTGCGCGGCGAGGTGCTGCACCGCGAGCTCTACCTCACGGTCGTCGCCGACACGCCCGATCTCGCCCTAGCGATCGCGCACGGCGCCGTGGCGGCCCTCCAGTCCCAGGGCCTCAGCTACTGGGGCCGCAGCCCCGGCGGCCTCGATGTGGCCACCCTCGATCCGCCCCAGCCCGCAGGCACCGTCGGCGGTCTGTCCGACAAGCTGCTCAGCGCGGCCCTGCGCGCCGCCCTCGGCCTCGCCGTCGCCGTCGGCCTCGCCCTGCTGATCAACTACCTCGACGACCGGCTGCGCAGCCCGGCCCAGGCCGAGCAGTGGACCGGCGCCCGCGTGCTCGCGTCGATCCCCAAAGAGTAGAGAAGAGGCATCCGGTATGCAGCTGCGTGACTATATCTCGGTGCTGATCAAGCGCTGGTGGGTGATCGCCCTCACCGCCGTCGCCGCCGTCGTGACCGCCTACGGCGTGAGCAAGCTGCTCCCGCACACCTTCCGCACCCAGGCGGTCTACCTGGCCCTGGCCAACCAGGCCGACAACGGCCTGAACCTGGTGCTGCGCAACTCGATGAACAGCTACCGCGAGCTCGTGCTGCAGCCCAGCGTCCTCGACCAGATCAGCCAGAGCCTCAGCCTCGACATCAGCGGCGAGAAGTGGATATCCGACGTGAACATTCAGGCCCTCCCCGACGAGCAGAAGATGGTGATCGAGGTGGACGCCGCCCAGCTTGACCAGTCCCAGGCCATGGCCAATGCCGTCGGCGACCGGATCATCGCCGAGGTGAACCGGATCAACGCCAGCCTGGAAGGCACCGCGCGGATCAACGTCACCCGCATCCAGGAGGCCCGCCTGCTCAGCCTGAGCCCGAACACCAAGATCAATGTCCTCGCCGGCGGCATCCTCGGCCTGGTGATCGGCGTGCTGCTGGCCTATATCCTAGAGTATGTCGACGACACCCTCAAGAACAGCGGCGACGTCGAGCGCTTCGTGGGCCTCACCACCCTCGGCGCTATACCGGTGGTGGGGCCAGGGGAGGCTACGCCGCCCATAAAGCCCCTCCGCCGAAGATAAGGAATACGTAGTGTCTACACCAGAGCGCACCCTGATAACGCTGCGCGACCCGAGCTCGGCCGCCGCCGAGGCGTACCGCACCCTGCGCACAAATATCCAGTTCTCCAGCATCGACCGGCCGCTGAAGACGCTGCTCGTCACCAGCACGGCCCCCGACGAGGGCAAGAGCCTCACCCTGGCCAACCTGGCCGTGACCATGGCCCAGTCTGAGCAGCGCGTGCTGCTGGTGGACTGCGACCTGCGCCGGCCCAGCCTGCACAGCATCTTCGGGCTTGGCAACGAGCAGGGGCTCACCAGCGCCCTCCTGGAGCAGGGCGAGGGCGAGCTGCCCATCCAGGCCAACGC
>JBAXES010000831.1:0-1943 GCA_037140315.1 Chloroflexales bacterium | reverse complement strand
GGCGACACCCTGCTGCTCTGCTCGGACGGGCTCGACACGCACCTGGAGGACGCGGAGCTGGCGCAGATCGTGATCGCCGAGGCCAGCGAGGTTCGCGCGTGCGAGCGGCTGATCGCCCTGGCGAACCAGCGCGGCGGCAAGGACAACATCAGCGTGATCATCGCGCGGGCGCGCGCCTGACGCTTTAGGGCGGGCATCAGAGAGGGCTGCCTCCTCTCTGGCTCGCCCCCGATGAATAATGAGGATTCGGGTATGCCCTTCTGTGATGCGTGCGGCAAAGAGAACCGCGCCAGCGCACGCTTCTGCTGGAACTGCGCCGCCCTGCTGCCCATGTCTCGACCGAATGACTCTGACCGCCAGTGGCTCGCCAGCACGCTGATCGACGGACAGATCGCCGCGCCCACTATGGATGATACCGCGCCGCTGCGCCCGCAGGAGATGCCCGCGGCCGACGTTGGCCCCCAGGAGGAACCGATGGACGAGCAGACACCCGAGGCCCCGCGCCTCTTTGCCGGGCGCTACCAGCTGCCGGCTGACGCCGCGCCGGGTCCGATCACGGTCGTTGACACCATGCCCTGGCGGCGCTGCTGGGCGTGCAAGTCTGTGGCCAATGAGGCGGGCGAGTCCTACTGCATCGACTGCGGCGCCGCCCTTGAGCAGCGCAGCTACCTGGCCCGCCTCTCTGCCGACGATAGCCTGGACGATCTGGCCCGCGCGGCGACCCTGCCCGATGAGGCCGCCCACGCGCTACTGCCAGAGCTGATCGATCAGGCTAACGATAGCGGCCAGACGCTCACGGTGCTGAACGATAGCGGGCGCGGGCCGATCACTCCGCCCCTCGACGAGACCCTCGCCCTGGGCGTAGGTGCGGCCCTGGCCCGCCTGCTGGCGGCCCTCCACGCCGAGGGCCTGGCTCTCGGCAAGCTCGCCCCGGCCAACCTAGAGTCCCTCGCCGCCGGGAAGACACGCCTGCGCGAGACGCCGGGCCTGCGTCGGATGGAGGATGGCGGGCGCGACGCGGCAGTGCAGGGCGACCTCGCCAACATGGCCGAGCTGCTGGAGCAGCTCACCGCGACGCCGCGCACCACCCAGCGCCTGAACGAGGACGAGGCCGCCGCCGCTGTCTCGGCTGAGGCCGACAGCCTGCCCACCGTGCTGCGCGAGGTGCGCACTGGCGCGATCAGCTCGGCCGCCGACCTCGCTGGCCGGCTTCAGGCGATCGTCGATGAGCGCACCCGCCCGACAGCCCTGCGTCAGATCGTGGGCGCGCACACCAACACCGGCATGGTGCGCGACCATAACGAGGACAGCTACCTGACCCTAAGCCTGGGGCTCGACAACAACAACCAGCGCCAGGGCTGGGGTATCTATATCGTCTCCGACGGCATGGGCGGCCACGCCGCCGGCGAGGTGGCCAGCAGCCTGGCCATCCGCGGGGTCGCCGAGCTGCTGATCAGCGCCTACCTGGCCAGCGCGATCGCCCCCGACGCCGCCTACGATGAGGCTGAGGCCCGCACGCTGGTGCGCCAGGCGGTGCTCCAGGGCAACGAGGCGATCATCGCCGAGGCCCACGCCCAGGGCAACGATATGGGGGCCACGCTGACCATGGCCCTCGTCTCTGGGGACCGCGCCCTGGTCGGAAACGTCGGCGACAGCCGCACGTACCTGTACCGCGAGGGCAAGCTGCGCCGGATCAGCAAGGACCACTCGCTGGTGATGCGCCTGGTGGAGCTCGGCCAGATCGCCGACGATGACATCTACACTCACCCGCAGCGCAACGCCGTGCTGCGCTCCCTGGGTGATAAGTCCAACCTGGAGGTGGACATCTTCGCCGAGCGGCTGCGCCCCGGCGACGCGCTGCTGCTCTGCTCGGACGGCCTGTGGGAGATGACCCGCGACCCCGAGATGGAGCGCATCCTGGCCCGCGACTCGACCCCGCAGGC
>JBAXES010000830.1:0-1947 GCA_037140315.1 Chloroflexales bacterium | reverse complement strand
CGGCGGCGGGCGAGCAGGACAAAAAGAAGCGCGCCGACCTGTACATCCAGGCCGAACGGCTGCTGGTGAAGGAGGCGGCCTACATCCCGCTCTACTACGCCTCGGCGCCGAACGTGTTCAAGCCCTACATCAAAGGCATCCCGCTCTCGAAGGCCGGCCTGCCGGTGACGGACGGCAGCGTGTACCGCAACCAGAAGAGCACGCTCTACCTCACCGACGACGTGTAATAAAGATGTATACGGCAGGAGGGTGCCAGCTTCGCTGGCACCCTCCTGCCGTATACGAGACGACGGGGAGCAATCACTGATGTGCCAGCCATGCTACCCCTCACCCCGCAGCGAGCGCCGCCTCGACCAGGCTGACCCAGCCCGCCGCACCCGTGGTGAGGATCGCGTCGTTAAAGTCGTAGCTGGGCGTGTGCAGGCTGGCGCTGTCGCCGTTGCCGATCCAGAGGTAGGCGCCAGGGCGAGCCTGGAGCAGTGCCGAGAAATCATCCCCCGTCATGAGCGGCTTGAGGTCCGTCCGCACCTGATCCGGCCCGAGCCGTCCGGCGAGCGCGGCCTGGGCGAACGCGGCCTCGCGGGGCGAGTTGATCGTTGGCAGGCCACCGCGCCGAAAGCTAACCGTGGCCTCCAGGCCATAGCTTGCCGCCGTGCCGGCCGCCAGCCGTTCGATGCCGGTCTCAATCACCGCCTGGGCGGCTGCGCTGTAGAACCGCGCCGTCCCCTGGAGTGTCACCGTTGCCGGGATCACGTTGATGACCTCGCCGCCGTGGAACTGCGTCACGGAGAGCACCGCGGGCTCAAGCGGGTCGAGGCTGCGGCTGACGAGCGACTGGAGCGCCTGCACCAGTGCGCTGCCCGCCAGGATGGGGTCGGCGGTGGTGTGGGGCAGCGCCGCGTGGCCGCCCGCCGCCGTGAGCACGATGGTGAAGCCGTTGCCGGCGGCCATCATCGGCCCAGGCATCACGGCGAACTGCCCGGCGGGCAGGCCGGGGATATTGTGGATCCCGTAGACCGTGTCGACTGGGAAGCGCTCGAACAGCCCGTCGTTGATCATCGCGCGCGCCCCGCCACCGCCCTCCTCGGCGGGCTGAAAGATCAGCACGACCGTGCCGTCGAAGGCGCGCGTTGCGCTGAGGTGGCTGGCCGCCATCAGCAGCATGGCGGTGTGCCCATCGTGGCCGCATCCGTGCATCTTGCCTGGCAGGGTGGAGCGATACGGCAGATCGCTGTGCTCGGTCATGTTGAGCGCATCAATGTCGGCACGCAGGCCGATCGCACGCGGGCTCGTCCCGTTGCGCAACACGCCGACCACGCCGGTGCGACCGATGCCCGAGTAGACCTCGACCCCGTACGACGCGAGCTCGCGGGCGACGAGGGCGGCGGTGCGCTGCTCTTCGTAGGCCGTCTCCGGGTATGCATGGATGGTCTGGCGCAGGGATGCAAAGGTCGCCTGCTGCGCTTCAAGCGCGGCGAGGAGCGGCGCAGGCGTCGTAGGGAGCTGAATATGCGGGGTCATTGATCCCTCATCTGGGTGCCGACCGGCGGATCATCAGTCTAGATGTGTTTATCTTAATATTATTGATATATTTTATCAAGTATAATGACCACTGACCCTCACAAGTCGAGCCTTTATATGGACGACCCTGCACCTGCGCTACGAGCAGGAGGCCGCCGCGCTACTGGGCATCCCCGACACGTTCACCCAGGCGGTGCTCGTTCCGGTCGCCTACTACACCGGCGACGATTTTAAGCCGGCCCGCCGCGAGCCGCTCGACCAGGTGATCTCCTGGAATGGCTGGGGGCGGCGGGAGAGGTAGGGCTTAGCCTCGGCCCTGCTGCGCCCACCGCTCGGCCCGGCGCAGCAGGACGTTCGCCCCGATGGCCAGCAGCGATACGGCGATGGCACCGACGACAATCTTCTCGTGGTTGCTGGTGCGCACCC
>JBAXES010000829.1:0-1954 GCA_037140315.1 Chloroflexales bacterium | reverse complement strand
CCCGCTGACCCTCGCCCTCGCGGCCTGCGGCGGGACCCCGCCGCAGGCCGCGAGGGCGAGGGTCAGCGGGAGCAAGATCGCGGCGCAGGCCGCGCGCCGCCGGGCGTGGCGGGAGTAGGTCATAAGGCACCAACTGTCTCTTGATGAGCCTGAGTCGCCGCTGAAGTATAGCATCAGCCGGCCTCTGTTGAGGTTCTGGGCCGCTCCCCGTATGATCTAAGGACGTCGGGCTGCGCGAGCTTGCGCGCCGGGAGGCCGGGGGCCGCATCGCTCAGGGCGGCAAGGTGATCGACTTCGGCGCCAACAACCAGATCGGCGAGGTTCAGGTGCGCGACGTCGCCGGGCGCGATATCATGAACCTGACGATCAGCCTGGGCGCCCGACCGGATCTCCCGGTGCCGCTTGATAGCGAGGAGATCGCCCACAAGCGCACCCTGATCGCCCAGCGCCAGAAGATGATCAACGCCCTGGAGCTTCAGGCGGCCAAGTTCGGCATCTATGCCCCGCCACATATCACCATCGAGATCGAGGACGCCAAGCGTGCGATCTCCGCGCTCAGGCGGGAGATCGGCGAGGGGTGAGGGCAGTCACTCGCTGTTCCCCACGCGCTTCACCTTCGGCAGGCAGTCGCTATGGTTGTAGCATAGAGCGCTACGCGCGGCTGCGGCTCAGCCCTCTGCACCCCTCCCCCGCCACCACCAGAGCCCGCCGACCACGGCGTAGTACGCCAGCAGCGCCCAGAGCGGCAGGGGCGGCATGACCACGGCGGCCCAGGAGGGGCGGGCGAGGAGGGTTACGCCCTGGGCGATCCAGGTGAGGGGCAGCCAGAGCAGCAGGCCGAGCAGCTGGCCGAGGGGCAGCCAGAGCAGGCCGCCGGCCAGGGCCAGGCTGCCGAAGAGCATGGCGTAGGGCACCACCGGCACTAGCAGCACGTTGGCCAGGGGCGCGATCAGCGAGAGGTTGCCGAAGGCCGAGAGGATGAGCGGCAGGGTCAGCACCTGCGCCGCCAGGGTGGCGGTGAGCGCCTCGCTGAAGGGGGCCATCCAGGCCCAGCTGAAGGGCCGTCGGCGGGATATCCAGCCCTCCACCGGGCGGGCGAAGGCGAACAGGCTCGCCGTGGCCAGGGCCGAGAGCTGGAACCCCAGGTCCCACAGGGTGTGCGGGTCGGCCGCGCTGATGATCCAGCAGGCGGCCAGCAGCAGCGTCCAGGGCTCGCTGCGCCGCTCGCTCGTGCGCGCCAGCACCATCAGGCTGGCCATCACCGCTGCGCGCAGCACCGCCGCCGACCCGCCGGTGAACAGGGCGTAGATCCACATGATCGCCAGGGTTAGCCCGAAGGCCGGCCAGCGTCCCAGGCGCAGCCGCGCCGTCAGCCCGCCCAGCAGCGCCGCGACGATGGTGAAGTTCCAGCCCGAGACCACCAGGATGTGGCTGGTGCCGGTGGCCGAGAAGCTGGCGTACACGTCGTCGGGGATGCTCGACTGGATGCCCAGCAGGATGCCTACGATCAGGGACGCCTGCGGCTCGGGCAGCAGCCGGACCATGGTGGCCCGGCACGCCTCGCGGGCGTCGTAGAGCAGCCGCAGCGGCCCGCCGCCCGCCGCCGGCAGCAGGCGCACCGCCTTCGGCTCGGGGATCAGCACGTGGATGCCCCGGTGGGCCAGGTAGGCCCGGTAGTCGAACTCGCCGGGGCGCTCGGCCGCCTGCGGGGCCTTCAGCCTGCCCGTCACCGCCAGCCGGTCGCCGCTGCGGTAGATCGGGAAGGGCGGCAGTGCCACCAGGGCGCGCCCCTCGGCCGGGCGCGCTGTCGCGCCGAGGCGGGCGGCCTCGACCTGGAGCACCACCTGCTGGCCGTCCTCGCTGCGCCGCGGGTCGCCGGCCACCGCCCCGGCCAGGCTCAGCTCGCCGCGCCCGGCCAGGAGCCGCACGTCGTCCGGCCCGGCGGGCGGCACGC
>JBAXES010000828.1:0-1963 GCA_037140315.1 Chloroflexales bacterium | reverse complement strand
CGAGGCCGCAGACGAGGCCGAGCATCACGGCGAAGGGGATGAGGCCGTAGCTCACATTGCCCAGCTTCTCGCTGCGTCGCGAGAGCCAGTCCGCGAAGTAGATGATGATCGCCAGCTTGGCGATCTCGGTGGGCTGCACGCTGATCAGGCCGAAGACCCCGCCGGCGCCGAAGCGCAGCCATGAGCGTGAGCCGTTCACCTGGGTGATCGACGCCGGCAGCACCAGCACCAGGAAGAGCAGCACGATCACGACGCCGATCATCTGCACCGAGTAGGTGCGCCAGAAGCTGTAGTGCAGGCGCTGTGCCACCAGCAGCCCGACCGTGCCGATGGTGGCCCCGACGATCTGGCGCAGCAGGTAGTAGTACTGGTTCTGGTAGAGGGTGAACGCCTCGACGAAGCTGGCGCTGTAGACCATCACCAGGCCGATGGACACCAGGGCACCCACGGTTGCGAGGAGCACATAGTCGGGCTTGTTGGTTCGCTCGGTCATCCGTCATACCTTCCGAGGGGTGGGGCGTGCTGCGCCTAGCCCCTCAGGCGGGCGGTAGCAGCAGCGCCATCGTGGCCATCACAGCCAGCAGGGCGGCGGCCCCGGCCCAGCCGAGGGTGGGGTACTCGCGCCGGAGCACTGGCGGGTAGAGCTGTGCGTTTATCCGCAGGCGCGGGGCCAGGGCGAGCCCCGCCAGGGCCCCGCCGGCCAGCCCGCCCATATGGCCCCAGTTGTCGATCGTGCCCTGGGCGGCGAAGCCGATGAACAGGTTAACCATCGCGATGGCGACCATGTTCTGCACCTGGGCCTTGCCGAAGGCCCCGAGGGCCGCCCGGTTGAGGTAGTAGAACACGCCCAGGCCGCCGATCAGGCCGAAGATCGCGCCGCTGGCCCCCACCGAGATGGCCGCCGACATCCCGTAGGAGGCGAGGCTGCCAGCCAGCCCGGCCAAGAAGTATAGCGCCAGGAAGCGCCGCGTCCCGTAGATCCGCTCCGTCTCTGGCCCCAGGGCGTACAGGGCGTAGCCGTTGAAGAAGATGTGGATCAGGTTGGCGTGCAGGAAGGTGGCGGTCAGCAGCCGCCAGTAGGCCCCCCCGGCGATCATGTCGTTCACCTTGGCGCCCATGCGCACCAGGGTGTCCAGGCTGGGCTGGAGGACCCCGCCGCTGGCCCCCAGGCTGATCAGGCTGACCCCCAGGCTGATCAGGTAGATGATTACAATCGCCCCGAGCAGGGCGAAGGCGGCCGGGCTGCGCGGGCGGGCCCGCGTTTCGGGTTGGGTCACAGCGCCCCCGTTTCGGGTGTCGGCCGTCCGCCGTCTGTCGTGAGGCCGTGGACGATCCGGCGGAACTCCTCGCCGCGGTGGAACTCGTTGCGGAACATGCCGAAGCTCGCGCATCCTGGCGAGAGCAGGACGGTGTCGCCGGGCCCGGCCATCCTCCGCGCCGCCGTGACCGCCGCCGCGAAGTCGCGGTACCGCGCTCCTGCGTCTAGACCCCGGCCCCCGGCCTCGGCGATCGCCCGGCTCAGCCGCTGGGTCGCCGTGCCCTCCAGCAAGATCAGGGCCTTCACCCGCCTGGCGATCGCCGCGCCGAGCTCGGCGAACTCCAGCTGCTTGTCGGCCCCGCCGGCGATCAGCACAATCGGCGTGGTGATCGCCTCCAGGGCGGCCAGGGCGGCGGCCGGGTTGGTGGCGGTGGTGTCGTTGACGTAGCGCACGCCGCCGATCTCGCGCACCAGCTCTAGGCGGTGCTCGACCCCGCCGAAGCCGCGCAGGGCGGCGGCGATCTGCGTGGGGCTGACCCCGAAGCTGCGGGCCAGGGCGGCGGCGGCCAGGGCGTTGGCCCGGCTGTGCGCCCCCGGCAGGCGGATGTCGCTCGTGTGGGCCAGAACTTCGCCGGTGAGCGTGAGGTTTCCATCGGCATCGATCCGGGCCTCTGCATCGCTGCCCGGCGCCGTGTCGTAATAGAT
>JBAXES010000827.1:0-1965 GCA_037140315.1 Chloroflexales bacterium | reverse complement strand
CCTTATCGAGCAGGCGGTGCTCCTTCAGCTTGTTGCCGAGGATACCGTGGGTGAGCCGGGTGGCGTACACCGGTGGGAAGCCGAGGTCGGCCGACAGGTGCGGTACGGCACCGATGTGATCCTCGTGGCCGTGGGTGAGCAGGATCGCCTTGATCTTGTCGGTCTTCTCGCGCAGGTAGGTGATGTCGGGCAGCACCAGATCGACGCCGAGCATCTCGGCCTCGGGGAACATCACGCCGCAGTCAAGGATGAGGATCTCGTCCCCATACTCAAGCACCCACATGTTTCTGCCGACCTCGCCGGCGCCGCCAAGGGGCAGGACGCGAATTCGCTGTTTTGCCATAGTGTTCATCTGAAGTCAAGTGCCGATTCGGCAGAGACTTCGTCTCCTTTCCGGGGTTGAGCACAACGCTCATAAGGGCCACGCCGCTGCCCGCGAGGCGAGCCGGCGCAGCCTAACCAGTTCCATTTGCTTATAGACAGAGCGCCCTCACGACAGGCGGCTCCAAGCTACACCATACAGCGACATCGCGGGGGGATGTCGCTCCCTATCGGCTACACGGCGACGGACGCCGTCTCTCACACATCGGTGGTGGGCGTCGTGTGGTGAAGGATCGCGCTCAGTAGATCGGCGCGGCCCTCTAGTCCGGCATAAACGGGCAGGATCCTGCGACCATACGCCTGACGGTGCAGAAATCGCAGGAGCGGGTTGGCAATCTGAGCGGTGGCATCCTGACGGAGCATAATCTCCTCCAGGGGCTCATCGCCGTCATCGTCGGCGGGGCGCAGGCCAGCCACCATCGACCATGGGCAGGTGATCACAATCCCGAGCGAGTCGAAGCGCAGGCCATCCTCGTCGGGGGTATAGGCGGCAGACCACTCCTCAAGGAGGTTCCAGATCAGCAGCGGCGTAGCGACGATCAGCGCGAGCATAAGCAGGGCCGGCACCACCTGCCCGACCCCGAGGCCCGCAGCCAGGCTCGCCTGGAGGCTAGGCCAGAGCTGTGCCGGGTTATAGCTGAGCTTCAGCGTGCTGGCGAAGCTCCAGAGGGCGAACGCCCAGATCAGCAATGAACCCACCAGCAGCACGAGCGACGTGCGGCGACCGGCGGGCGAGAGCCTATATGTCTTCATGCGAGATTATCCAACCGGGGAGGGCCAGCGGGGCCAAGCCCCCACTGACACCCTCCCTTTCCTGGAAGGCGTATATAGCGACATTTAAAACATGCTCAACTGCTCAAGGGGCCGGTCATCGACGGGCTCTGGCGGCTCGATCCGAGGCCGGGCGGCGGACTGCTCGGCCTCAGCGCGGGCGAGGATCGCGGGCAGGCTACGGAAGTCGGCCTCAATCAGCGGGCGGTTCTGCGGCTGATGCAGGGCGGCGGCCGGGTGAAGCATCGGCACGACCAGGCGCCCGCCCGCCTTGCGAGGCTGGCCGTGGATGCGCGAGATCCGCTCGCCGGGAAGGAACAGGCTCATCGAGAAGCGCCCGAGGGTGACGATCACGGGAGGGTCGATCGCCGCGATCTGACGAAACAGGTAGGCCTCGGTGCAGGTCGCAACCTCATCAGGCTCTGGGTCGCGGTTATTTGGCGGGCGACACTTCACCACATTGGCGATGAAGACGTCGGCGCGGGCGAGGCCCGCCATGCCGAGCAGATCGTCGAGAAGCTGGCCCGAGGCGCCGACGAAGGGGCGGCCCTGACGATCCTCGTGGTAGCCCGGCCCCTCGCCAATCAGGACTATCTTCGCGTCGGCGGGGCCCTCGCCAGGCACCGCGCGCGTCCGCCCGACCGCGAGGCCGCACAGCTTGCAGCTACGCACCTCCTGGGCGATCAGTTGGATAGTCTCGACAGGCAAGAGTCAGCAGCTCACTTTCAGCACAGACCATCATCTCATCTACCCTCGTATTATACCCCATTTCATTTTGCAACGGAAGACGAATGTACGCCCGCGCTCTAGCGC
>JBAXES010000826.1:0-1970 GCA_037140315.1 Chloroflexales bacterium | reverse complement strand
GGAGAGGGGGACAGGGGGTGAGGGCGATCCGCCCCGCCCGGCTTCACAATCGCCCCCAGCAGCTCGGTGATCTCCGCGCCGAGGCGCTGGAGGTCGGCGTCGATGGCCTCCAGCGCGCGCGGCGGGGTGTAGGTGTAGAAGTGGCGGGTGAAGGGGATCTCGTAGCCCACCTTGGTCTTCTCCGCGTCCACCCAGGCGTCGGGCACGTGCGGCAGCACCTCGCGGGCCACGTAGGCCGCCACGTCCTCCTTCAGCGGCACGTTCTCGGTGTCGCGCAGGCTCGCGTCGGGCTTCGGCTGGCCCTTGCGGTCGCGCTCGGGCTTGCCCTTGGCGGCGTAGAGCGGGCGCTCGACCGTGATCGTGCGGTAGCCGAAGTCGTCGTTCTCAAAGATTCTGCTGTGCTCGCCCGCCTCGAAGGCCCCGTAGAGCTGTACGATCCGCGCGATGTCGGCCTCGCCCAGCTCCTTGCGCTTGCTGCCCAGGCTCTTGCGCATCTTCTGGAAAAAGGCCACCGCGTTGATCAGCTGGATCTTGCCCTTGCGCTCCGGGGCCTTGTGGTTGCTCAGCACCCAGATATAGGTGGCGATGCCGGTGTTGTAGAACATGTCCGTGGGCAGGGCGACAATCGCCTCCAGCCAGTCGTTCTCGATCACCCAGCGGCGGATCTCGCTCTCGCCGCTGCCAGCGCCGCCGGTGAAGAGCGGCGAGCCATTGAGCACAATCGCCACCCGGCTGCCGCCCTCCTTGGCCGGACGCATCTTGCTCAGCAGGTGCATCAGGAAGAGCAGGCTGCCGTCCGAGACGCGCGGCAGGCCCGGCCCGAAGCGCCCGTCGTGGCCCTGCTTCTGGTGCTCGGCGCGCACCGCCGCCTCAACCTTCTTCCACTCCACGCCGAAGGGCGGGTTGGAGAGCATATAGTCGAAGCGCTGCCCGGCGTGGCCATCGTGCGAGAGCGTATTCCCACAGATGATCCGCTCGACCTCGTAGCCCTTGATCAGCATGTCGGCCTTGCAGATCGCGTAGCTCTCCTCATTCAGCTCCTGGCCGAAGATACTCAGCCGGGCCTGGGGGTTCATCGCCCGCAGGTGCTCCTCCGCCACCGCGAGCATGCCGCCCGTCCCCGCCGCCGGGTCATAGATGCTGCGCACCACGCCGGGCTTGCTCAGATCAATATCATCGGGTGTGAATAGCAGATCGACCATCAGCCGGATCACCTCGCGCGGCGTGAAGTGCTCCCCGGCGGTCTCGTTCGACAGCTCGGCGAAGCGGCGGATCAGCTCCTCGAACATCAGGCCCATGCTCTCGTTGGAGACCGCCGCCGGGCTGAGGTCGATACTCGCGAAGCGGCTGACGATCTGGTAGAGCAGGTTGGCGCTATCGAGCTTGGCCAGCAGCTTCTCGAACTCGTAGCGCTCGAAGATGTCGCGCACGTTCGGGCTGAAGCCGCCCACGTAGTCGAGCAGGTTCGCCCGGATGCCATTCGCATCGCCCAGGAGCGAGGGGAAGTTGAACTTTGAGGCGTTGTAGAAGCTGCGATCCGCCGCCCTGGCCAGGAAGAGCCCCACATCGGTCGGTTCCGAGACCTTGTCTGCTGCGCAATGTCCTCATCGGCCATTGCAAAGATACGCGAGATCCGGTACGCTGTCAGCGACGACGTGCTGATGAAGGCGGGCCACGCGCGAGAAGTTCGCCCTGCTGAACCCCGACGAGGAGTGATGTGCGCTTTCGACCAACGACTATCGGCCATCGATCACCTATTGTGAGGCTGAAGCAATCGCCCAGCGATGCCTTCGCGCCCGCCAGGGTCATACGGGTGAACGCTCTGGCCCTACTCTTCATCATTGTCCTGCTCCTGCTGACCGGCGCTGCCCCCGCCATCCCGGCGCGCGCGCTGACGCCCCGCGCCCCCGCCGCCGCGCCCGCCGGGATGGCGGGGGCAGCGCCGGTCAGCAGGAGCAGGACAATGATGA
>JBAXES010000825.1:0-1975 GCA_037140315.1 Chloroflexales bacterium | reverse complement strand
AACCAGGGCCGCTACCTGCGGGAGACGATCGAGAGCGTGCTCGGCCAGGGCTACCCCAACCTGGAGTACCTGGTGATCGACGGGGGCAGCTCCGACGAGAGCCTGGATGTGCTACGATCCTACGTCGGCGAGCCGCGCCTGCGCTGGCTGAGCGAGCCCGACCGCGGCCAGAGCGACGCGATCAACAAGGGCCTGGCCAGATGCCGGGGCCACATCCTGGCGTGGCTGAACAGCGACGACACCTACCTCCCCGGCGCGATCGCCGGCCAGGTGCGGGCGCTGATGGCCGACCCGGCGGTCGGCGCGGTCTACGCCGACGCCCAGTACATCGACGCCGCCGGGCGCCCGCTGACCCGGATCTACGGCCGGCCCTACTCGCCGCTGGCCCTGCTGCGCCTGGACATCCCCGCCCAGCCGACGGTCTTCATGCGCCGCGATCTGGTGGTGCGGGTTGGCCCGCTGAGCCTGGCCCGCCGCTACAGCCTGGACAGCGACTACTGGGCGCGGGCGGCCCGCGTCGCCCCCTTCCGCCAAGTCCGCGCCCTGGTGGCCACCTACCGCCTCCACCCCAGCTCGAAGACCGTCGGCCAGTCCGCCGGATTCTACCGCGAGTGGCTATCCGTGGCCGAGGGCTACTTCGCCGCCCCGGACCTGCCCGCCGAGCTGCGCGCCGCCCGCGGCGCGGTGATCGCCGATATCTACGCCGCCATGGCCAACCTTGAGGCCCGCGGCGGCCGGGCGACCGACGCCCTGCGCTACCTGGCCTACGCCGTATTCGCCGGCGGGCCGCGCCCGCGCATGCTCAAGCTGCCGCTCAGCCTCGCCGAGCGCCGGCTGCCGCTCGGCCTCGCCGCCCGCGCCGGCGAGCTCTGGGGGCGGCTGCGCCGGTAGGGCGGCTCCGCCGCCCAAGCCACATACAAAAGCCAGGGCTAGTGCAACGTCCTCGGGCCTGCGCCCCAGACCCAGCTTTTTGTTGAGTTTGGGCGGCTCCGCCGCCCAAACCCAACAAAAGAAGAACGTGGGGCGGCTTCGCCGCCCCCACACCCCCACCAGGAGGTGACGTTGCATCAGCCCTGATACAAAAGCGGGTTTGGGGCGCAGCCCCAAGGACATTGTGTTACAATCGACAGGCTGAGAGCCTGCCTCACAGACATCGCCCCTTCAAGAACGCCGAATCATGATCAACCGCCTCTACCCGCCACACACCAGCACGCGCTACTACTCCCTCACCCGTCTGCGCGAGGCGATTGAGCGGGTGATCGCCTCCCGGCTGCCGCCGGGGGTGATCACGCTGGTCGACCTTGGCTGCGGCGCGATGCCCTACCGACCGCTTTTTGCGCCCCACGTGGCCCGCTATATCGGGGTCGATCTGATCGACAACCCCCAGGCCGACCTGCACATGCCCGCCGATGGCCGCGTGCCCATCGCCGATGGCGCGGTCGATGTGGTACTCTCCAGCCAGGTGCTTGAGCACGTCACCTCGCCGGCGGCCTACCTGGCCGAGTGCCGGCGCATCCTGCGGCCCGGCGGCATCCTGATCCTCTCGACCCACGGCTACTGGCTCTACCACCCCAACCCCACCGACTACTGGCGCTGGACTGGCAGCGGCCTAGCGCGGCAGCTGGCCCTGGCCGGGCTGGAGATCCAGCACCACGAGGGGATTATGGGCCTCGGCGCGGCGGCTCTCCAGCTGCTCCAGGACGCCCTGACCCTACCGATCCCGCAGCGCCTGCCCCTGCGCCCACCCGTTGGCCTGGTGTTCCAGGCCCTGGTGGCCCTCGCCGACGCCTGTTACTCGCCGGCCCAGCGCGCCAGCGACGCATGCATCTACCTGATGGTCGCCCGCCGCCCGCCCGCCGAGGTCTGGCTATGAGGCTGCCCCGACTTGGCCTGATCAAGCCCAACCGCACGAGCTCATCCGAGCGATTTATCGAGGCGCATGTGAGCGGCCTCCCCGCCGATGTCCGTGTGCTCT
>JBAXES010000824.1:0-1980 GCA_037140315.1 Chloroflexales bacterium | reverse complement strand
CTAGCCGCCCCGGCCGCCGCATGCCTGTGGCTGCTCGGGGGGGTGCAGCGGGCGGGGCGGCGAGCAGCGAGGGCTTGGTGAGCAGACAAGCCAGCAGGAGCAGCCCGGCAAGGGCGGGGCGACGCCTCCCGCCCGGCCTGCCGAGGGCGACCAGCCCCCACAGCCCGAGGCTGACCCCGAGCAGATCGACCCGCATCAGGGCGGCCCACTCGCGGACGATCGGTATTGTGAGGAAGAGCAGGCTAAGGGCGATCCTGGCGGGGGCTTGAGGGCCGCAGGCCCCCGAAAAGAAATCTCCTTTCTTTTCTTTCGGAGGGGCCTCGCCCCTCCGAGCCTCCCCGGCGAGGGTGGCGATGGCGGCCACCG
The DNA here is from genome assembly GCA_037140315.1 of Chloroflexales bacterium. Lineage (GTDB taxonomy): Bacteria > Chloroflexota > Chloroflexia > Chloroflexales > Chloroflexaceae > Oscillochloris. The sequence goes on along the minus strand of JBAXES010000824.1, from coordinate 1,614 downwards.
CAGCCAAAGCGGCGAGCAGCGAGATCAGCCGGCCGGCGAGCAAGGCCGAGCCGGTGAGCGCGGAGAGGCCGGCGCAGAGCAGCAGGTAGAGCGGCGGGTAGTTGATGATCAGGTAGGGCGGCGCAGACGGGTCGCTGTAGAGTCCCCAGATCGGTGTGCCGGCCCGCAGCTGATCGACCTGGGCCAGCAACGGCCCCTCGCCGTAGTCGAGGGGGTAGGGGAAGCTGAGGATCTGGCGGGCGTGATCGGCGAAGGAGAGCAGGTAGGCCGCCAGAAAGACGGCGAGGCCGATCTGGGCAGCGCGCAGGGCCGTGCGGGCGTGCATGGGCGATCCCGTATATAAATCGTCGCTGGCGCGCCTATTATACCTGGGAGTCCGGCCTCAGCCGACATACGCTCAGGGCGACAGCATATGCGTGATCGCCAGCCTGGCCTGGAAGCGGCCATAGTGCCAGCTCTGCCACCCGTCGTCTGCGTCAGATAGCTCCAGCCGCCTGGCGATCAGCCGCTGCGTCGCCTGCTCGCGCTGGGCCGGCGCGAGGAGTGGCAGGGCGTTCACGAGGTTGGGGATGGCGTCACTTGAGAGCGCGAGGAGGTAGCCCAGGTCAACCTCCTCGCTGCTGAACCGACCGCCGCCGGAGCTGTGGGTCAGGGCGGAGGGGTTGGCCTGGTAGCGGGCGATGTTCTCGCGGACGATCAGCGCGTCGGGGCTGACGATGTTGAGGATGGTCAGGTAGGCTAGGGCGGAGGCGAACCCGCCGGCCAGGAAGATCTGCGGGCGGGCGCTGATCAGGGCGGCCACAAAGAGCAGCAGCACGACGGCCAGCCAGATCATAAAGCTGTGGGTGTAGAGGCGCAGGCGGGTGAAGCCGTAGGCCAGCTCGTAGAGCCACATGCGCTGGAAGGCCGAGGCGAGAATGCCGAGCACCAGCAGCACCATGGCCGTGCTGGCGGCGTTGAAGGCCCGCCGGCGGCCCGTGCTCTCGCGGCGGGTGACCAGGGACAGGGCGCAGAGCAAGCCGAGGGCCAGACATGCCACCGTCAGCAGCTCGAAGAATCCGCGCCGGGCATACTCGGCGTAGCTCATCCCGGTGCGGGCCAGGCTGTCGAGCCCGCCGAAGAGGTAGGCGCCCTGGATGGCCATAAACCCGGCGAAGAGCAGATCCAGCAGCAGCAGCACGGTGAGCGCCTCGGTGCTGCCGAGGAAGCGCCAGGCCAGGCCGCTGCGATCCAGGCGCTCAGTCTCGCCCTCGGCGGGGAGCGCGGCCATGGCCGGCATGCCCTCGGCCATGGCCACAATCAGGCCGCCCGCCGTGGCCCAGGCGAAGCAGCCGACAACGACCGCGTGGGCCGTGGCTGTCGCCAGGTCGAAGGGCAGCTGCAGGCTGAGCAGCTGGCCCACATAGCTGGCGAAGACGCTGTCGGCGGCGACGAGCAGGCCGGCGAAGACGAGCAGGATCGGCGCGGCCAGGATGACTCCGCGGGCCACCGGGGCCAGGGCGCGCACTTGGCCCCCGCCGACCCGCAGCCGCCCGACCTGGGATAAGGCCAGAACCACCGGGTGGATGCCGATCTCAAAGAGGGCCAGGAAGGCCCGCCCGGCCAGCCGCACGG
>JBAXES010000823.1:0-1985 GCA_037140315.1 Chloroflexales bacterium | reverse complement strand
GGCTTTGTGGAGGGCTACGCGATCATCCAGAACCGCACCCAGAAGGAGTGGGGCGGCGGCCTCTGCCAGGTGAGCACCACGGTCTTCCGCGCCGCGTTCTGGGGCGGCCTGCCGATCAGCGAGCGCCACGAGCACTCGTTCCGCATCGGCTGGTACGAGGAGCTCGGTGAGCCGCCCGGCCTCGACGCCGCGATCTTCACCGGCGCGCAGGATATGCGCTTCAGCAACGACACCGGCGGCTGGCTGCTGATGCAGAGCGCGGTCGACCTACAGCGCCAGCAGCTCAGCATCGCCATCTACGGGGCGCCCACCGGCCGCAGCGTGGCAATGGGCTACACGATCCTTGAGCGCACCCCCGCGCCCACCGCGCCGGTCTATGTGGATGACCCGGCCGAGCCGGCGGGCAGCCTGCGCAAGAGCGACACCGCCCGCGGCGGGCTGCGCGTCGATGTCTACCGCGCGGTGCGCCTCGGCGACCGGCTGCTCTCGCGCGACACCTTCGCCACCACGTTTAAGCCCTGGCCGGACATCTTTGTCCGCGGGACAAAGCCGTAGGGCGCTGCGGTGCGGCGGCGGCCATCGTACTGCGCCCGAGCTAACGGGTTAAGACAAGGTTTCAGCGTACGTTACCGTTCAGGCAATTGCACTGCACCAGGATGCGGTGTTTCTGTTCCCTGTTCCCTGTAACCTTGTCTAAAGGGGTTTTTGCGGAGAGGGACACGCCCTCTCCGCGCCTCTCCCAACCCGGCATAGAAGCTCGGACGGCGTGCTAGATATGCAGCGCGCTGCCGTGCTCTAGCGCGTGGGCCGCCTCGCCGATCGCCTCGTAGAGCGTGGGGTGGGCGTGGATGGTGTGGAGCATGCTCGCCCCGGTGGCCTCGTGGCTGAGCGCGATGCCGGCCTCGCTGATCATCTCGGTGGCGTTGGGGCCGATCATGTGGACGCCCAGCACCTCGTCGTACTGCCTCTCGGCCACGATCTTGATGAAGCCGAAGCGGTTCTGGCCGATCGCGCGGGCCTTGCCGTTGGCCGAGAAGGGGAACTTGCCCACCTTCACGTCGTAGCCCTGCTCCTTGGCCCTGGCCTCGCTCAGGCCGATGCTGGCGATCTCGGGGCTGCAGTAGGTGCAGGCCGCGATCTTGCCGTAGTCGAGCGGCACTGCGTGCTGGCCGGCGATGTGTTCGACGGCCAGGATGCCCTCGGCGCTGGCCTTGTGGGCCAGCCAGGGCGTGTTGGCCGTGCAGTCGCCGACGGCGTAGACCCCCTCGGCGCTGGTGCGCAGGAATCCGTCGGTCTCGATGAACCCGCGGGCGTTCAGCTTCACCCCGGCCTCCTCCAGGCCCAGGCCCTGGGTGTTCGGCAGGATGCCGATCGAGACCAGCACCTTATCGACGGCGAGCTTCTGGGGCTTGCCGGCGCTGTCGATCAGCGAGACCAGCACCTGCTCGCCTCCGGCGTCGATGCCGTCGATCGTCACCCCGGCCATCGTCTTGATCCCGCGGCGCTGGAACGCCTTGACCAGCTCGGCGCTGACCTCCTCGTCCTCGTTGGGCACGATCCGCGGCAGGGCCTCCGCCACCGTCACCTCCGACCCGAAGGCGCGGAACATCGAGGCGAACTCGATCCCGATCGCGCCGGCCCCGATCGCGAGCAGGCTGCCGGGCGTCTCGTTGAGGCTGAGCATGTCGGTTGAGGAGAGGATGCGCTGCCGGTCGAACGCGGCCCCGGGCAGCGCCCGCGGGCGCCCGCCGGTGGAGACGATGATGTTCTTTGCGGCCAGGGTGCGCTCGCCGCCCGCCGTCAGCTGGACGCGCACCGCGCCGCGCCCGGCGATCACGCCGCGCCCGGCCACCACCTCCACCCTGTTCTTCTTCATCAGAAAGGCCACGCCCTCGGTGCTGGACTTCACCACCGCGTCCTTATGCTTCATCGCGCCCGCCAGATCGAAGCCGACATCGCCGACGCTGATCCCGAAGCGCTTGGCC
>JBAXES010000822.1:0-1986 GCA_037140315.1 Chloroflexales bacterium | reverse complement strand
CTTCATCGCCCTGGGCCTGCTGCTGGCCTGCGTGGTGGTCGGCGGCCTGGCCGGGGGCGCGCTGCTGATCACGCGCGGCGTTGGCGGCGGCGGCCTCTCGGCCACAAGGCCGCCGGCCTCAACCAGCGCCGCCGCCGGCCAGGCGACCGCCGCCCCGGCGCCCACCCGCGCCGCCGCCGGCCAGGACGCCGCCTGGACGGTGATGGTCTACCTGGACGGCGACAATAACCTGGAGGCCGACGCCCTGACCGACTTCGCCGAGATGGCGCAGGTCGGGTCAAACGACAAGATCAAGATCATCGTCCAGCTCGACCGAGTAAGATCGCGCGAGGCGTGGGATGACACCTCGGCGGGGGACTGGGACGGCACCAAGCGCTTCCTGGTGGAGAAGGGCATGCGGCCCACACCCGAGAGGGCGGTGCAGGATCTCGGCGAGCAGAACATGGGCGACCCGGCCGTGCTGGCCGACTTTGTCGCGTGGGGCGTGACGAGCTACCCCGCCCAGCACTACGCCCTGATCATCTGGGACCACGGGGCCTCGTGGCTGGGGGTCGCCAGCGACGACACCTCGAAGGACCAGCTGAACCTGCCGGAGCTGAGCTCGGCCCTGGAGACGGCCCGCCAGAAGACAAACTTCGGCACCCTCGACCTGATCGGCTTCGACGCCTGTCTGATGGCCCAGCTCGACGTGATGATGGCGATCGAGCCCTACGCGCAGGTGGCGGTCGCCTCGGCCGAGCTTGAGCCGAGCCAGGGCTGGGCCTGGGACAAGTGGCTGGGTGCCCTGGCTAAGGACCCGACCCAAGATGCACTGACGATCGCGCCGGTGATCGTGAAGACCTACATCGACTCCTACAAGTTCGTCGATGCGAACGACGTGACCCTCTCGGCCTTTGATCTGAGCAAGCTCCCGGCGCTGACTCAGCAAGTGGATCGGCTTTCGAAGGCCATGCTGTCGGACATGCGCGGCTCGTACAACGCGATCGGCCAGGCCCGCTCATATGTGGATGTATATGCGCCCGCGTACTCCGAGGAGTTTAACTCGGTGGACCTGGGGCAATTCGCCGGGCTGCTGTCTGAGCAGGGGGCGAAGGGCGAGGTGGCGGCGGCAGCGACCGATCTGGACAGCGCGATTACGCAGGCCCGCATCGCCAACGGTGCCGGAAGCTACCACGAGAATGTCAGCGGCATGTCGATCTACTTCCCGCAGCTGGCCAGTCTGTATGTGGACGCCTACGAGCGCGGCTCGCCACTGCCGCGGGCCACGAAGTGGGCCGACTTCCTGAAGGGCTACCATAGCGCCGGCGACACGGCGGTGACGAAGCCGACGATCAGCGACCTGCTGATCAATAGCACCAGCGTGAGTCCTAGCGCGCCGGTGAATCTGAGCGGCTCGCTCAGCGGCAAGGATATCGCCTACGTCTTCGCGTTCATCGGCATCCCCAACGCCAGCCGCGACACGGTAGACCTGATTTATGTGGACTCGATCTACCCACCGGGGGCCGGGCCGGGCGGCGACGCGCCGAAGTGGCCCGATGGGAAGTTTGACCTTCACCTGACGTGGGACGCGAGCAGCTGGTACCTGAGCAACGGCAAGGATCAGATCGAGGCGCTGCTCGGGCCGGTGAAGTACGGCAGCAGCTTCTATGGGGTCGAGGGGGTGTACACGTCAAAGGCCACTGGCGAGCAGATCAACGCCGGCCTGATCTTCAGCGTGAGCGACCAGCAGGGCACGCTGGCGCGGATCTGGGGCTTCCCGAAGAGCGCGGGCAAGCAGGACGCACAGCCCTATGAGCTGAACCCGGCCCCCGGCGACACATTCACCGCATACACGCGCAGCTACACCGACACCGGCGACAGCCTGAAGCCGGCCCGCGTGAAGGGGCAGACGATCACCTTCGGCGACACGCCGCTGACCGCGAGCCACGGGCCGACCCTGAGCGGCGACTATGTGATGGGCTTCCTGGTGCGCGACATCGCCGGAAA
>JBAXES010000821.1:0-1990 GCA_037140315.1 Chloroflexales bacterium | reverse complement strand
ATGCTGAATGCTGAATGCTGAATGTCCTGCATTCACCATTCACCATTCACCATTATTGCCCCCCCGCCCACGACAGGCCGGAGTCCGCGTCGAGGCTGAGGCCGGTGGTGAGCCGCCGGGGCGCGCTGGCGCGCAGGCCGCCGCCCGCGTCGACGGTCAGGTCGGCGACCCACAGGTCGAAGCCGCCCTCGCCGGGGGCGATGGCCAGAAATGCGATCTGCCGCCCGTCGGGCGAGAAGGCCGGGGCGCGCGCCGCGCCCATATCGCTCAGGCGCAGCGGCGTCCCCCCGCCCGCGAGCGCCATGGCGAAGATGTCGGTGCGCGCGCCGTCGCGGGCGGCGAAGGCCAGCCAGCGCCCGTCCCGCGAGACGGCCGGGTCGTAGCTGGGCTTCGGCGCGCCGGGGACGGGCTCGGCCGCGCCGCCGGCACGCTCCAGGCGGTAGATCTGCTGCTCCCCGGAGGCCCCAGACCCAGCCCGCACGAAGAGCAGCGCGTCCCCGGACGGCAGGTACACGCTGCGCCCGCAGTGGGCCCCCTCGGCGGCGTAGATCTGCGTCTGCGCCCCGTCGCCCACGGGCAGCTCGTACAGCCCCAGGTTATACTCTGCGGCCGGGTCGCCAGCGGGGGGCGCGGGCTGCGCCGCAACCGCCAGCCGGTCGCCCGACGGGGCCCAGGCCGGGTAGAAGGCCCACGTGCTCTCGTAGATGCGCTCCAGGCTATTGATCGGCTGGCGCGAGCCGTTTGTCGTCAGCTGGGCCACGGGCGCCCCCGCCGCGTCGGCGACCAGCACGTCGCTGTAGTCGTTGCCCCGGGCCACGTAGGCGATCCGGCTGCCGTCAGGCGAGAAGGCGGGCTGGAACGCCGCGCCGTCGCCCAGCAGCTGGGCGGCCCCGCCGCCGCGCCACTGCCAGATCACGCCGCCGCGAACGAACAGCAGCCGCCCGGCGAGATCCTCGGCGCGGAAGGCAGCGCCCCCTGGGCCCGCGCCGGGTGTAGCCCCGGCGGCAGCAGGGGCGGACGTCGCCCCCGACGCGCCGCCGCAGCCCGCCAGGGCCAGCAGAAGCCAGCAGAGCACCCCGGCACGGCGCAGACGCCCGCTATGTGTTCGGTATTCAGCGTTCATCATTCCACACTCAGCATTGTGCCCTACGGCACCGCCGCCAGCGACAGCGGCACCGCCTCTGGGTCGGCCACGTGGCCGTCGCGGATTATAAATTTCGCCACCGGCTGCCCCGGCGCACCCGGCCTGGCCGGGTCTTTCAGGTAGACGATGTAGCGCCCATCCTGCGGTGCAGAGCGCTGGCCTGCCCACGTCGGATCGGGAGCCGTCAGACTCACGTGCAGGGAGAGCGCGCCGTCGCCCGCGAGCGCCACCTCGCCAGAGAGCAGGTGCACGGGCCGGTCGTCGACTGCGGCGGCGCCCCACACATCGACCAGCAGGCCCGCTGCGCCTGCGCCGGCGGCGTGCAGCATAAGATCGTCGCCATCCAGCGACGCCTCCGCCCTGGCGGCCACGCCAGGCAGGGCGACAACCGTAGGCAGAGGATCTGCGCCCACCTTCACCCGCAGCCGCAGCAGGGCGGTCTCGCCATCGACTCCCTCAACCACAAGGGGCGCGTCGGGCGGCAGGGGCATCCGGATCGTGCTCAGGCCCGCCGGCACCGCCACAGGGACACCGGCGATCATCAGGCTGCCCGCCCGCAGCCGCGCGCAGTCGAGCTCGATCACCAAGGGCCTGGCGACCTGCCCCAGATCCAGATCGCGGTCGCCGACAGACAGGTGGCCGCCCCGCAGCGCCAGATCCAGCCGCGCCGGGAACTGCGGGTGAAACAGCCCCGGCACAGGCGTCGCCATGCTCAGGCTGGCGATGGTGTCGGCCGGACGCCGGTAGAGCGCCAGGCCGCCAGCCTCCCAGACCCGCGACTCGGGGCGATAGCCGTAGTCGGTCGGACTCTCGGCGGCGGCGAGCAGGGCGTAGTCGGCCACCTGG
>JBAXES010000820.1:0-1991 GCA_037140315.1 Chloroflexales bacterium | reverse complement strand
GGGTCATGGCCTCCAGGTCGGCGCGGTAGCCGATCACCGGGTGGCGGTAGGGGTGGCGGGTGAAGGCGGCGTCCTTGACCGCCTCGTCGAGCCAGGTCTCCGGCTCGTTGGCGTAGCCCTCTAGCTCGGAGATGATCACCGTGCGCTCGCTCGCGACCTCCTCCTCCTCAAAGAGCGCGTTCGCCATGCGGTCGGACTCGATCTGCAGGCCGAGGGCGATCCGGTCGGCGGGCAGGGTCTCGTAGTAGGCGGTGTAGTCGATCCAGGTGAATCCGTTGAAGACGCCGCCGTTGCGGGCGACCAGGCGGTCGAGCTCGCCGGCGGGGATCTGCGGCGTGCCCTTAAAGAGCATGTGCTCGATCCAGTGGCTGACCCCGGTGCGCCCGGGGGCCTCGTTGCGCGAGCCGACGCGATACCAGATCCAGCTGGTGGCGACGGGCGCGCTGCGGGCCTCCTTCAGCAGCACGAGCATGCCGTTGGGCAGGGTGTGGGCGATCACGCTGTCGCTCATTTGCTATCCCTTGTCGTCACTCCCTCGGCGGGGAGGCTCGGAGGGGCTTTGCCCCTCCAAAAGAAAAGAAAAGGGTTTCTTCGGGGGCCTGCAGCCCCCACCCCCCCGCCTATAGGCGTGAGCCGCTCGGCGACGAACTTCTTCACAAACCTTACCACCTGGCCGGGTCGCTCGCGCTGGGGCAGGTGGCCGCAGCCGGGCAGGCTGAGCAGGGCGGGCGCGGGCAGGCTGTCGCGGAAGAACTCGAAGGAGCCGGCGGGCAGGAAGCGGTCGGCCTGGCCCCAGACCAGGGCGGAGGGCACGCTGATCCCGGCCAGATCTGCGGGGCTGAGGAAGTCGTCCTCGGTGGCGGCGGCCACGAAGTGGGTCACCGAGTCGCGCAGGAAGAGCGACTGGAAGCTGCGCTGGCCGAGGTAGAGGGCGAGGCGCAGGGGCGCGCTGCCGAACATCTGGCGGAAGACCGTCCGCACGGCGCGCAGGTCGGGCACGGCGACGGTCTGGATGAAGGGCTCCCACGAGGGGCGCCCGCCGAGGCCGGCGCCGCCGGGGTCGAGCAGCATAATGCCGCGGACGTCGTCGGGGGACTCGATGGCCAGGCGGGCGGCGATCCAGCCGCCGAGGGAGTTGCCGATCAGCAGGGCCGGGCGGCCGACCACCTGCTCGATCAGGGCGCGCACCACGCCGACGTGCTCGCCGATGCTGGCGTAGCGTCGGCCCTGGGGGTAGCCGCTCAGGCCGAAGCCGGGCAGGTCGATGGCGTAGACCGGGCCGACCTTGGCGAGTCCGCGCAGCGTGAGGGCCCAGGTGAGGGCGCTGTCGGCGATGCCGTGGATGAGCACGATCGGCAGCTCCGGGTTGCTGCCGGGGGCACCGTCGAGCCGGTAGATGTGGGTGGGGATGCCCAGGAGGCGGTGCTCCTCCTCGGTGGCCCCGGCGCGCAGCAGCAGGTTGCGGGTGACTCCGTTTAGGGCGGGGATCATGGCGTAGGAGAGCGGCTCGAGCATGGGGGTGCGTTGGTGTTTCATATGATGGTATGTCGGGGTGGTGTAGGGGCGCAGCAGCGCCAGGCGCTTTGCGACCGGCGCTGCTGCGCCCCTACACCGCCGTGGCCCGCCCGACGCCCTCGGAGGGGCGACAGACCAGGATGTCGGCGTCGCGCCCGGCCTGCGCCTTGTATCCGGCGGCGACCTGGGCCACGAAGCGATCGACGGCCGAGATCGTCACCAGGCTCACGGTGCTGCCGCCGAAGCCGCCGCCGGTGAGGCGTGAGCCGTAGCAGCCGGGCACGGCGCGGGCCAGATCGGTGAGCAGGTCGATCTCGGGCACGCTGATCTGGTAGTCGTCGCGCATGCTGGCGTGCGACTCGTTCATCAGCCGGCCGAAGGTGGCGAGGTCGGCCCGCTGCAGGGCGGCGGCGGCGTCCAGCGTGCGCTGGTTCTCCGTCACCACGTGGCGGGCGCGCATCAGGATGGTGGGCGGC
>JBAXES010000819.1:0-1992 GCA_037140315.1 Chloroflexales bacterium | reverse complement strand
CTGCATCAGGATGCGGTATTTCTGTTCCCTGTTCCCTGTTCCCTGTAACCTTGTCATATCGCAGAAGTAACGCTGTCGTCTGAGCATCCGCCGCCCCATGTCACCCTGAGCGCAGCGAAGGGTCTTCCCATCCACGCGCCTGGAAGATGCTTCGCTGCGCTCAGCATGACAGCGCTACTTTTGCTCTATTGCGTTATTACCCTATATGCAAAAATTAACGCGCTGCGCTGCCCTACGGTGATCTTTCATAGGTTTTATCTTGCATTAAGAGCGGCGGGATGCTATAATCGCCACATTCGATGCTTGCATATATGCAAGGACAAAGCCACAGGCCGGGGGGCCGCAACGCCGCCCGCGCAAGGAGCGCCGTATGGCAGCGGTTTATCCCTTTCGCACACCGGCGACAAATGCAGGCGGGCACTACGTTCAGCTTGGCGGCCAGGCCGTCCACCTCTTCCGCTTCGCCTCAACCCCCGATCTTGCCTACGAGTACTTCTGCGACGTGCCGGCTGTCTTCAGCCTGCTCCCCGACGCCCTGAATGTGTACCCATACGCCGTCGACCGCTACCGCCTGATTATCGGTGCCAGCGACGGCCATGGCCACAACATGGCCGGCATCTTCGATCTGATGGCCATCCACGAGCCGGGTCAGGCCATCCACATCGTCCCCGACGACAGCGGCCCGCCGATCTCTATGCCCGGGCTGATCTTTAGCGGCTCCCTCGCCGCCGAGGCGCTCTTCTACCCCGAGCAAGACGGGGTCACCAACGTCGAGTACACCGTCGATATCGAGATGAGCATCCCCATCCCCCATATGCTCCGCCTGATGCCGCATAGCATGCTCCAGAACCTCGGCGAGCGGGGTATGGAGTATAAGATGACCCAGATGATCACCGGGTTCACCCGCAAGATCAGCGCCGACTTTCACACCTGGATCTGCGGCGAGTAGGCTGCCCCTAAGCATAAAGATACGGGAGGCGAGCCTGCTGGCCGCCTCCCGCTTTTTTTGCCGCTCCTGGATCGCCGCCCTAGGCTACGATGATATAATCTCGGTAACGTATCCTCTGCCGCAGGCCAGCTAATGACATCAGCCGATCACGCCCAGCGCGTCCGGATCTACCTTAGCATGGAAGATATGTGGGAGGGCCGCCAGCTCTACCTGGCAGTGCTGGATCGGCTGCGCGTCGCGGGCGCCACCGGCGCCACCGCTATCCAGGGCCGCGCCGGGTTCGGCCCCGGCCAGCGCATCCGCGCAGGCGCGGTTGAGCCGCTCGACCGGCGTCAGCCGGTGGTGATCGAGTGGATCGACCGCGGCGACCGGGTCGCTCGTCTGCTGCCCCTGCTCGATGAGATGCTCGGGCAGGCGCTGATCACGCTTGAGGATGTGCCGATCTACCGCGCCGTCCTGCGGGCCGGCGGCCCCTTCGCCGCCGACCGCACCGTCGGCGACACGATGCGCTCGCCCGCCCCCGCCGCGCCGGTGGACGCCAGCCTCGGCGCGGCGCTGGCCCTGCTCGTCGAGCACCAGATCGCGGCCCTGCCGATCATTGGCCCAGAGGGCGATCTCGTCGGGCTGCTGACGGAGCAGGATCTGGCCTGGCGCGCCGGCCTGCGCCTGCCCCCGCACCTGCTGAGCCTGCTCGCCCCCGCTGAGCACGACGCGATCCTCGGCCCGCTGATCGGCCGACCCGTCCGCGAGGTGATGAGCGTCGAGCCCCGCAGCGTCTCGCTCGGCACGAGCTTGCCCCAGGCCATCGTCACCATGGTCGAGTGGGGCTACGCCCAGGTACCGGTGGTGGATCGCAGCGGGCGCCTGGCCGGGGTGATCGGCCAGGAGGATGTGCTGCGCGCCGTCGTGGAGCAGGCCCCGGCCGCCGAGGGCGCCGTGAGCCCCGCCGATCCGCCGGTCACCGTCGGCCTGGTGATGCAGACGATTGCCTCGCAGCTCGCCCTTGGCAGGCCCCTCGCCCTCGCCCTTGAGCGGCTGATCGC